>JAUUYV010000041.1 GCA_030590275.1 Porticoccaceae bacterium | reverse complement strand
CATGCTCTGGAGTATTTCCAGTAAACGCACACCATAGATAGTGCCCGTGGCCCCGGTAACAGCTACGACTATCTTTTTAGTTGCTTGCGTATTGTTCGAGTGGTCAGGCATGGTTTGCTTCAGTAACTAAGGAGTTCAAGGTTCTAGCGGAAAGTTAAGTTTACCTTGGGCGAAGGTAATGCCCTAATTTATCCTCGTTTACCAGGGTGTGACTGATGTGGCGAGAAGTAGAGGCTATGGTGCAAGTACTAATGAGAATAAATAGTGTTGTAAAAAACATGTTGATCGTTTTGGTGGGACATCAGGCTAATGGTGCGCAGTAATTATTGGAAGGCAGCTATTCTCCTCAATTTCTCTGCAATGTTTTGGGCTGGTAATCTGTTGTTTGGAAGTATGTTGGCCACTTACGTGGGGCCGTGGTTCATCATTGCCGTGCGCGCCGTGTTTGGTGGCTTCATATTTGCGGTGATTATTTATGCTAGCGGCGGACGTTATATTTTCAGTGGTGTGCGCAGTTGGCCGCTAGTGATAGCCATGGCCATGTCTGGTGTGCTTGGCTTTCAGGCTTGTCTTTATTATGGCTTGCGGCTCACCACGCCTATTAATGCTGGTCTCATCAATGCTTTTACCCCACTGGCGACGGCCTTGTTGTGCGCGCTGTTTCTCAGCGAGCCATTACGCCGGGATCAATCCCTTGCCGCAGCGCTTAGTATATTTGGTGTTGCGTGGATTATTACCGGTGGGAGTATGGATGCGCTGCTTCAGCTTAAGCTTAATCCTGGCGATCTTCTGGTATTGGCTGCGGTCATCTCCTGGTGCGTTTACGGCATTCTTGGAAAACGGGTGATGAAGGAAATGAGCGCGCTGGAAACCGCAGCCATTGGTTTGTTTATTTCCCTCATTCCTGCCTTACCTGCTGCGGTGGTAGAAACTGCTCTCGGTCATCCACCGGAAATTAATAGCTTCGTCATTATTGCCTTATTGTTTATCGTTGTCGGTCCGGCAGTGTTGGCGTTGTTTTGGTGGAACAAGGGGGTTCAGATGATTGGGCCGATCCAGGCTTCACTGTATTTAAATATGATACCGGTTTATGCGGCGTTGTTTTCTTTTGTGGTACTAAAACAAGGTCTCACACAAGCGCAGGTTATTGGAGCATGCTGTGTGCTCGGAGCGAGTTTGTATGCTGGTTTTAGCGCAGTGCTAAGGGAGAAACGTGAGTTGAAAGATCAGGAGCCCGCGGAACTATAAGCCCTGGGGCATCTGCGTTCAGAAAACGCTAAAGGGTTTCCCTGGCGAGCCTTGAAAATATCGTCAAAATGGGGAGCGACCTCCTTAGCAAAAATCTCCAGGGTTTATTATTGATTAAAGTTGTGTTGGCAGGTCTATTTAGGGCTCCTTACGCGATGTTTTAATCTCGGGTATTTTTTTTTAGGTAAAGCTGGGCAGTACTTGCTGGCCAAATAGCTCGACAGAGGCTAACAATTTGTCCTGCTCCAGAATGCCCTGGGGAATCAGCAAAAATACCTCGTCGAGGGGAATGGCTCGGCCCACTTCTTCAATACGCCGCTTTAAGGTGTCTGGGCTGCCCACTAACAGTTCTGGAACACCCTGGCCAAAAGGTTTCATCCAGTTTTCCCAGAGCCACGCCATCTCGCCATACCACTCCTGGGCCAGGGCGTCGGTTGGGGCACATACCATAATCCCGCCCCAACACGCCTGATCTCCGGGCTTGTGGGCGACCTGGTGTTGGTCGGCCTCCTTGCTCCACTCCTGCCAAAGCAATTGCAGGAAATCTACATCGCTGGCGAGCACAATAGGACGGCCTTTGTGTTGCGCCCAAAATTTTGCCGAGCGCAAGCTATGGGAGAATCCTCCATAGAGAGGGATTTCTTTTTGTAATGGTCGTGGCGCTATACCAACTTCTGATACCGACATGTCGGCAGCTACCCCTTGCCCATAGCGAGTATAAACCGGGTGTACGTGGGGATTCTGGAAGTTCTCCGGGGGGAAGTTCCAGTATTTTCCACGATGCTGGAATGTGTCTTCCCGTAGCGCCTTGAGGACAATTTCGACAAATTCGGCGAAGTATTCGCGATTGTCTTCATCGGCCTGGGAGCCTTTATTCCAGGGGCCAACCGCAGTTAGCTGGGGTTGGATTTTAAAGTTCTCTAGCCAGCGCGCCTGGTAGCCGCGGACCATACCCACTCCAAGGCGGCCATTGAGCATACAGTCCAGGGTGGCGATTTTTTCTGCGGTTACCAGGGGGTTGTTAGTGGTGGAGACAAAGCCACAGGGAATCACTCGCAGCTTTTTGCTGTGTTGTCCTATCCACATAGACATCAATGCAGGGTCGTTGGATGCTTCGAAACCCTCAATTTGCAGGTGATGCTCCGGATGCCCCAACCCAAAGTATCCAGTGTTATCAGCTAATTGTGCAAGCTCACCAATTTCCGTCAGCATGCGCCGGTAGAGGGTAGGGCTTTTGCCCGCCATACCAGCTTCCAGTTCGTGGCGACGGCCCATGGTGCCGTAGATAAAAAGGTTGAATTTCATGTGTGGGATTATAGTTATGCGTGGTTTGGTTTAAATGCAGGTTTGATTTTACCGGGGCCAGCTCGAAATCAGGGTCAAAATTAAGGCCGAAATCAAGCGTTCACGTCGATGACCACTCGGCCCTTAATTTGCCCTGCCAGGATGGATTGAGCCAGACCGGGTACTTTGCTCAATGGCTCAACCGTGTAAATAGCGTGGAGCAAATCGAGGTCAACCAGTGTTGCAAGGGCATCCCAGGCGCCCTGTCTGCGCAATAATGGAGCCATAACTGAGTCGATTCCACGCAAGGTTACGCCGCGCAAAATAAAAGGCATAACTGAAGAGGGGAGTCCTACGCCCCCGGCCAGACCACAGGCAGCGACAATACCTTCATATTTGGTTTGAGCGAGTACGGTGGCCAAAGTGTTTTCGCCCACAGTGTCGATTCCTGCGGCCCAGGTTTCGGCTTCCAGCGGGGCCGGGTCGCGGGCCAGATTATCGCGAGAGATAATGTCGCTAGCACCGAGTTTCTCGAGCAGTTCGCGCGCCTCTTCTACTCGTCCAGTAGACGCTGTTACCTGATAGCCGAGTTTGGAGAGCAGCATAATAGCAACAGTACCGACACCGCCAGCGGCACCGGTGACGACTACAGGGCCAGCGTCTGGTTTGACACCCCAGTCCTGGATTGCCTGAACACAGAGCATAGCGGTATAACCCGCTGTGCCGATCGCCATAGCTTCTTCGAGATTAAATACATCGGGAACCCGCACCAGCCACTCGGGTTTGAGTTTTTGCCGTTGAGAATAGCCGCCCCAATAACGCTCGGACAGACCGTAGCCATTGACCAGCACTTTGTCACCGGGTTTAAAGCGATCATCGCGGGATTCGGCTACAGTGCCAGCCAAATCTATGCCGCCAACCATGGGGAACTTGCGAGCGATTGGCAGGGTGCCGGTGATGGCCAGCCCATCTTTATAATTGACGGTGGAATAGCTTATATCGACTAATACATCTTCATCAGGCAGATCATCCAGCAATAATTGCTGGATGGAACCACGGACGCGTTTGTCCTGTTTTTCTATTACCAGGGCATTGAATGGCTTGCTCATGCTCGAATTCCATTATAATTTTTAGCGAATCTTATTCTAATAATGTAGTCGATTTATTCCGTTACGATTTTGGCGTATTTGCCCTTGTAAAAGCCCAGAGGTTCGCGATTTTTATTATCCATAGTGTGAACGCGACCCACGACGATGATGTGATCACCGCCTTCGTAAAGGTGTTCGGTGGTGCACTCGAAGCGCACGTCGTAGTCGGCCAGCAAAGGTGCGCCACCCGCACTTTCGCTCCACTCTAGCTGGGCAAACTTGTCGGCATCCTTGGTGGCAAAAAGTCGGGAAATATCTTCCTGGCCGCTGTGGAGGACATGAATAGCAAAGTGTTCCGCCTGGTTAAAGGCATCGAAACTATTGGCAGTTTTCGCGACGCACCATAGCAACAGCGGTGGGTCTAGCGACACCGACGAAAAGCTGTTGGCGGTGGCACCAACGGGTTTGCCATCTGCATCTTTAGCTGTAACTACCGTGATCCCAGTGGCGAAAGCACCGAGAGAGTCCCGGAATTCACGTTGATCAAGACTCATGTCTGTTCCCCTTAAATATTTGCTGCTGTCCCCATTTTGGGCACGTGTGAGTGGATTAATAAACCCCCGAAGCGCCTATAGTCTGTCGCGCCTATAGTAAGACCAGTATGGCTAGTGGCGGAGCTATTCTTAAATCGTTGATACAACTTGCAAAGCGCGATAATTTACCACAGCTGGGGGTGGGGGAACTAGCCCGGGTTAGCCTGGATAGCCGCTCGCTCGGATAAGCGCTTATACCAGGTGCTCAGATTAGTGCATTCGGCGGGTATATCCTGTTTGATCCATTTGGCGAAATCACAGGTAACCAGGGTTGTAATATCTGCGACCGAATAAAAATCGCCGGCGACGTATTCATTATTGGAGAGTTGTTGATCGAAATCGGAAAAGAAATTCCGTACTCGCGACAGACCGCGTTCAGCCATTTCTGGTGATTGCTCGTAGCTGTGGGGGCCGGGTACAGCCCTCCCGGTGAAGCCGGGGGTCGTGTTGCGGAAGACCTCTGCGATGGCTAGCAGACCATTCATGAAAACCAGGTGTTCCCACATTGCACACAATGCTTTCTCTCTGGGGGTACTGCCCAGTAAGGGAGGGTTGGGTTCTATTTCTTCAAAATATCGATAAATGGCAGGAATTTGACTGATGCAGGTACCATCGTCTAGTTCGAGCATAGGGACATCGCAAGCTGGGTTTTTCGCGTAGTACTCTGGCTTTAGCTGTTCTTGTTTTATCAAATCCACTTGTATCCGTTCGATTTCGATACCCTTTTCCGTCAGAAAGATATTGACCCGACGGGGGTTGGGAGCCTTCGGATAGTCGTAGAGTTTCATTTTTCGTTATTCTCCTCGATGATGAGTGCGACTGTAGCTAACAAGATTAATGACAGTGATACCAGAGTACGCTAAATACGACAAGAGCATTTACTCGGATTTCCTCCATTTACGGTCTTGTCTACGTTAATATTCTGCTATGAATAAAACACTTACCAGCGACCAACAAAGCCGCTACCAGCGTCAACTACTATTGCCACAATTCGCTTACGATGGGCAGGAAACATTGTCTTCCAGTAGCGCACTGATTGTGGGGCTCGGTGGCCTGGGTTGTGCGGCGGCCCAGTACCTAACGGCAGCGGGCATTGGGAGTTTGTCGCTGGCGGATTTTGATGTGGTCGAGTTATCGAATCTTCAACGTCAAATTTTACATGGGGATTCGGATATAGGACGAAACAAGGCTGAATCCGCTGCACAGACATTAGCCGGGATAAACCCACACGTTGATTTGTTCAGCGTTACCGAAAAAATAAGCCCCGAGAGTGTTGAAGGTCACCTGGCCAAAGTCGATATCGTACTGGACTGCAGTGATAATCTCGCGACTCGCGACTCCCTTAACGTGGCTTGTTACCGCTCGGGGAAGCCGCTGGTGTCAGGAGCGGCTATTCGTATGGAAGGACAGGTATCGGTTTTTTCTATGAGGCCTGGCGCGCCTTGCTACCAGTGTTTTAGCGGGAATTTTGGAGAGCAGGAACTAACTTGTGTCGAAGCTGGTGTGCTGGCGCCCATCGTCGGCATCATTGGTAGCATACAGGCGCTGGAGGCAATCAAAGTACTCACCGGGGTAGGCAAAGCCCTTGAGGGGCGAGTGCTGTTGTTTGATGGCGCCTATGGAGAGTGGCAAAGCTTTGAACTTCGACCCCGACCCGATTGCCCAGTATGTGCTCGGAAGTGACTGTTGGAGGAATGAGCACTAGATGCCTACCGCTAGAACTGTTTGCTGTCAGATTCGCTATTAAGGAAACCAGGTTTTGACTGAAAAGCCAGCAATAATGTCGCTTGAGCAAGCCCGACAAACTATGTTGTCGGGGGTGTCTGTTGTCAGTAGTAAGGATGGAAGCAACACGGAAGTTAAACCCCTGGTAGAGTTGGCAGGGAGAATCCTCGCCGAGGATATTATTTCCCCCCTGGATGCCCCTCCCAACGACAATTCGGCAATGGATGGATATGCGTTTCGTCAGGTAGACATAGAGCAAGGCGCCCACTGCCGTTTAATTGGTAAATCACTGGCAGGCTTACCTTTTGAGGGCACTGTTGCGAACGGGGAGTGTGTACGTATTACTACCGGAGCATCCATGCCTGCCGGTGCGGATACGGTAGTGATTCAGGAAAACGTGAATGTGGAGGGGGAGACGATTTTGTTTGTCGAACCGTCACCGTCCAGGGGGGCCAATGTGCGTTACCGTGGGGAGGATGTGGCCCTTGGTGACAAAGTGCTCAGCGCCGGTCGCCGTATTGGGGCCATTGAAGTCGGCGTGCTGGCGACGCTGGGTTTTGCCGAGGCGCCCGTCCGCAAGCTTCTGCGAGTAGCACTTTTTGTCAGTGGAGATGAGTTGCGTGGACAGGGTGAGCAGCTTGGTCCTGGGGATATTTACGAAAGCAATCGCCATGTTTTACGAGTGATGTTGCAAAAACTGGGTGTCGAAGTGGTAGATCTGGGTGTGGTTCCGGACGATCCTGATCAATTGCGTAAGGTCTGCCTCGAAGGCAATCGACGAGCAGATGTGGTGATTACCTGCGGCGGTGCTTCCGTAGGAGAGGCGGATTATGCCCGTGAAGTATTGCAGGACGTGGGCAAGCTGGACTTCTGGAAAGTAGCTATAAAGCCAGGTAAACCTTTTATTTACGGTCGTATGGATAGCTCCCTGTTTTTCGGCCTGCCCGGTAATCCGGTATCGGCGTTGGTCACCTTCCAGCAGCTGGTGGTGCCGGTCTTACGCAAGCTCCAGGGAGCGGATGACCCAGAACCTCTCAGGTTGTCGGCACGAATTACCCAATCTCTACGACCCAACCGCAAGCGTCTTGAGCTGATGAGAGCGTATTATCGCCCTACAGCAAGTGGCAATAGCTTTGAAGTCACCCCAGACCGACAGCAGAGTTCTGGTGCTTTTGGCGTCCTGGCACGTTGTAACTGTTTTATTTGGGTCGCTGCAGGCTCGGAAGTGCTACCCGAAGGTAGTCTTTTACCAGTTTTACCCTTCGATGAATTGCTTAACGGGGCTTGATCCGGATTATGTGCCAGCCCGGTACCACTTGATTTTTGCTTTGGGATCGCTTCAACTACGAAGAGCGACTCAAAATAATGACGGTCATGGCGATTCCTTAACTTCAAGATTAGCCTCAATGGCTTAAATGGCGACAATAAGCTAATTAAATTAGGGGTTTTAGAAAAAAAAGAGAAGAGGAAAGCCGCTGTGGCGAACCATACACTTACTTTATTTGATTGAGGAAAAAATCATGAATGCTCCCGTTGTTTCGGCTGATTCACACATCGTAGAACCCCCCGAGGCATACTCGGAACATATTGATCCCAAGTTTCGCGATCGGGTTCCACACATTGTGGATGATGGCAAAGGTGGTGAAGGCTATCTATGGGAAGGCATTAAACGACCCCTGGATCTTGGCTTGATGTCGGCCGCGGGTATTCCCAAAGAGGTTATGCCAAAAGAAGGGCCAAACCGTAAATTTTATGATATGCACAAAAGTGGTTGGGATCCGAAATACCGGGTCGAAGATCAAAAGCAGGATGGGGTCGATGCGGAAATTATTTACGCATCTGTAGGTATGGTGTTATGTAATGCCAAGGATCCCTTGTTCAAAGATGCAATGTTTAAGTCCTACAACCGTTGGTTACAGGCCTACTGTGGCGAAGTGCCCGATCGACTTTTCGGGCTTGGGCAAACTGCTATTCTCGATGTCGATTCAGCCATCGAAGATTTCCGTCGCATTAAAGAACAAGGTTTTGTTGGTGTGATGATGCCTGGTACGCCCATACAGGAAGATTACGACCATGTTATGTACGATGCCCTTTGGGAGTGCGCAGTAGATCTGGAACTGCCGGTTTGCTTCCACATCCTAACCTCCAAGGAAAGTGCGGCTAGCATTGCTCAATACCGTGGCCACAAGCTCAATGGCTTTATGAAACTGATACGAGCCATTCAGGACTTGATCGGCCTGTTTACCCTGGGCGGGGTGTTCGAGCGCAACCCCGGCCTGCGCTTTGTTGGCGCCGAGGGTGATGCTGGCTGGATAGCCCACTATATGGCACGTATGGATCATGCGGTTGAAAGGCATGGCTATGGTAAGAACGGGCGTTTGCTGCCCCGCCTGCCCAGTGAATACATTCGCGAGAATGTCTGGTTAACCTTTCAGGATGACTGGGAAGCTTTTGGCTGCTCGCACCGTATGAATCCCGAGCGTTTGCTGTGGGCTAATGACTTTCCTCACAGCGATTCCACCTGGCCTGATTCTATGCCTATGCTCGACAAGCATGCAGAGTGCGTCACTCAGCAAGTCAAAGACCAGATTCTTGGTTTGAACTGTATCGACCTGTTTAACCTCCCTTTGGCGACATCGGCCGCAAAGGCGGCCACCCACTGAGCTGCGACTGAGTCTTAAAAAGCCACAATAATAAGGCACACATAGGCTATCAGAGGAGTCGTTAAGGCATGAAGATAGCTTGCCTGGAGCGTCCCTGTCGGCATATTGATGAAGATGTGGTGCTTTCCAACAAGGCGTTTTTTGGTGTTTCAAATAGTTATTTTGATCGTGAGAAGGCGTCCGACGATTTTAATCAGTTCATCGATGAGGTTTGTCTTGCCGAAGAACCAGGCTTTGATGGTCTGGTTTTGAATGAGCATCACGGTAATTCCTATTGCATGGGTAGCGTGATTAACACCGAAGCTGACGTGTTAGTCAGAGTGACTAGTAACGCCAAAACTATTTTCAGGATAAGAAGCCCGAAAACAAAAAAGATGGGGTTTTTCCATTTTTTTTGTTTTCGCCTGGGTATAAAGTCGGCACTATTACATTTTGACCGCTTGGCCGTTGGTATTCATGGAACTGAGCGGAGCCAGGCTTGTCTGATTTTGGGTT
>JAUUYV010000034.1 GCA_030590275.1 Porticoccaceae bacterium | reverse complement strand
GCCGAAAACTTGCGCTTCGGGAAAGGCATGACTTAAAAAAGCACTGCCGTATCCCTGCCCACTGCCTAAATCAAGCAGGCGCGGGGCGGGAGGTACATTGCCCCTACCGGTGAAGACCCCTATGGGATCGATTTTTTGGAGGACCCCGAAAACACCAACCTACTCTATCCCGAGCGACTGCCCACTGGCAGTGGGCTATGGGCCGTGCAAAGCGGATTTTCCTTCCTGAGAACCACTGATCCAGCAATTATTTTTGCCAATATCTCCTACCGCCACTACTTTGAAAAAAACTTCAGCGATTTAGGTGCAGCCCCAGGGGCTCCGAATAGCCCCGGAGACGTGCAATTGGGTGACCAGTTGCAATTGGGTGTCGGCCTCGCCTTTGCGATTAACGAACGCACCAGTTTAAGCATGTCCTTTACTCAGAAATTTTTCCAGGGGGTGGACATTACTCAAAATGGAAGCACTATCGAGGTGCCGGGCTCAGAAACCTCAACAGGTAATTTTAACGTAGGAGCCATTTACGGTCTAACCCACAAATTATCCATGGTAACCAACCTGGGTATGGGGCTGACCAATGATTCCTCCGATTACACCTTTACGGTTAAATTTCCCTATCGCTTTTAAACGGTGGGAGACTTAAACTTTTTTCAATATCTTTTTTAAGCCGGAAAATATTCCGGCTTTTTTATTGCGCACCTTGTTACATCCTTGTGCAAGGCCATTTCTTACCAAAATCGATGTTTATTTAAAAGTAGCCACTCACCGGAACAACAAACGTCGTGCTGTAATGACAAGATAAATTATTATAATTATCATGAGCCTTTCGAGCTAAGCAACAAGCCGCCAAACTAACCTATCTAAGGCCCGGTTTATGAAAGTATTTACCACCATTCCTCAGGACAATCTCAACAAAGTACCCGCTGCTGCGCAGGCCATCGAAACGCTGGGTTACGATGGCCTTATGACCATGGAGAATGCTCACGATCCCTTTTTACCCCTCGGTGTGGCAGCGACAAGTACTGAGCATGTCGAACTCATTACCGGTATTGCCATCGCCTTTGCCAGGAGCCCCATGGCCACCGCCAATATCGGCTGGGATTTGCAGGCGGCATCCGCCGGACGCTTTGTATTAGGACTCGGCAGCCAGATTAAAGCCCACAATGAAAGACGATTCAGTGTTCCCTGGTCGGCGCCAGCGCCCCGTATGAAAGAGTATATTCAGGCACTTCGCGCTATTTGGGCCTGCTGGAAAGGCGATGGCAAATTAGATTTCAGGGGCGAGCACTACCAGTTCACTTTAATGACACCGAACTTTATTCCCGAACCTTTTGCTGGCCCACCCCCAGCAGTCACAATGGCTGCGGTGGGTCCGGCCATGCTCAGAGTCGCCGGAGAAATCTGCGATGGAGTTCGCTTACACCCATTTTGTACGCGAGCCTACGTCGATAATATTGTTATGCAGAACCTGGGAACAGGAATGGCCAAATCTGGACGTAAACGAGAGAGTTTTGAAGTCTCCGGGGGAGGATTTATCGCCACCGGCCCCGATCAGCAGGCCGTCGATAAGATGGTGGAGTGGGTGCGTTATCGCATCGCATTTTATGCGTCTACTCCCGCCTACTGGCCAGTTCTTGAACAACACGGGCTGGAAGATCTGGGAAAAAAACTAAACCGACTCACCAAAGAAGGGAAATGGGATACCATCGCCGCAGAAATCCCCGATGATGTCGTCGGACTTTTTGCTGCCATCGGCAAGCACGATGAAATTGCCAGCGCCATTGAAAAACGCTTCGGTAATGCCTCTGACGCTATTTTTGCCAGCGTGGCAACGGCAGTTCCTGCGGATTTCCCGAAAGATTTAATTCAGGACATCAAAAAAATACCGACTAAATTTACCGGGTTTTCCGTGGAGTAAAAACCCTGGTAAATTTAGCTGCTCCGCTCTATCTATCTACCTACCTATCTATACTTAATGGCTGAAATTACTCCCAGCTGACCACCGTAGTACCCACCGTGCCGTAGCTGCCCATGGAGTCAATCACACCCGACACCTCTTCCACTGGAATGACGTTGGTAACCATCTCTCCCGGCCGGAGTTTTCCCGATTGCACCATGTTCAGCATCGAGCTATAACGCCTCGGCTGCATGCCAATGGTGCCGATGATTTGTAGTTCCATCGCCACAATCATATCCACGGGCAGAGAAACAAAACCTTTTTCATTTTGCGTAGTTAAACCAATTTGCAAATGACGGCCCCGTTTTTTTAAACTTAAAATCGAATTTAAACAGGTGGTGGCAATACCCAGAGCATCCACTGACACGTCTACACCACCCTTAGTGTATTCCTGTATCGCCGCTGCGGGATCACCACTGCCTGCGTTAATGGTATGTACCGCCCCCATTTTTCGAGCGATCTCCAGGCTCTTGTCGTTGATATCGACAGCTATCACGTTGGCGCCCAGGGCATTGGCTATTTGGGTTGCCGCAAGACCAATGCCGCCACAACCGTGAATCGCCACCCACTCACCAGCGGTAACCCTGGCCTGGTCGACAATGCCGTGAAATGAAGTCATAAACCGACATCCCATGCCCGCAGCCTCGACAAAAGGCACCGATTCGGGCAAAGCCACAAGATTCAGATCTGCTTTAACAATTTGGGCGTACTCACCATAACCACCGGAGGTACCAAAACCCGCCAACACCGCCTCAGCACAGGTATTTTGATGGCCACCCTGGCAGTATTCGCAAGCGCCACAACCCAGGTTAAAGGGGCAGACCACCCGATCACCCACTTTGTAACGTGTGACCTGAGCACCAACTTCTGCAATTTCACCCACAAACTCGTGTCCTATTACCTGAGGCAGTTCAGGCTGTAAACCCAACCAATCCCAGTCACCTACACAAACGTGCCAATCACTTCGACACACTCCATTGGCAGCTACCTTAATAATGACATCTTCAGGGCCGCACTTAGGCTCCTCCCAGTTTTGGTGAATAACCATTGGAGATTTAAATGCTTCGAGAACTGCTGCTTTCATTGGATCACCTTTATTAATTATTTTTACCCGTGGAGGCCCAGACTAATGCCGCTACAAACAGGCTGTCAAGTTGCTTACGAAAACCACTTTCCAGTCTACTCGCTTAAAGCATATCGACAAAATGTAGGGGTATTTTATATTTCTAACTAGTTAACGCTTAGAAAAGTAGATCTAATTATCGTGCCTATTCTTTTTTTATATTCAAAGGTCTCAACACACGGCTCTGGATTTATCCAGAGCCGCTTTACCCTTAGCCTTATTTAAACGAATGCCTTAGGACGATAGTCTCAACCCGGTCTGGGCCCGTAGAAACAATATCAATCGGCACTCCCACGACTTCTTCCAGGCGACTGATATAATTGCGGGCTGCAGCTGGCAATGTATCCAGAGTAGTTGCACCTAGAGTAGATTCCTTCCAGCCAGGCAGTGTTTCATAAACCGGATTAATATCCATGTAATCATCGGCATGCATGGGAGATTCGACCGGATCCCCATTCTTGTCTTCATAGCCCACACACACATTAACGTGCTCCAGACCATCCAGCACATCGAGTTTGGTGAGGCATAAACCGGAAATACTATTGATATTAGTGGCTTTTTTCAGGGCCACTGCATCAAACCAGCCACAACGCCGAGGACGACCCGTAGTAGCGCCGAATTCATGGCCTTTTTCCGCGAGATGTTTGCCGACGTCACAAAACAATTCAGTAGGGAAAGGCCCCGAACCGACCCGGGTGGTATAGGCCTTGGTGATTCCGAGAATATAGTCGAGATAGAGCGGCCCAAAACCACTGCCCGTGGCAGTACCACCAGCCGTAGTATTCGAAGAAGTCACAAAAGGATAAGTACCATGATCAATATCGAGCAATGAACCCTGGGCACCTTCAAATAATATGTTATCACCGGCACAGCGAGCCTTATGCAGAATATCCGTCACATCGGCAAGCATCGGTTCAAGTTGTTCGGCCCAATCATTCGCTAAGGCCAGGGTTTCACTGTAGTCGCATTCTTCTACCTGATAATAACGAGTCAACATAAAGTTGTGATATTCCATTACTTCACGCAATTTCTCGGCAAAGTCACCATCGCTAAAAAGATCCCCAAGCCTCAAACCACGCCTGGCCACCTTATCTTCGTAGGCAGGCCCAATACCCCGCCCCGTAGTACCAATCTGGCTTTTACCGCGAGCCACTTCCCGCGCCTTGTCCAGCGCCACGTGATAGGGAAAAATAAGTGGGCACGCTGGCGATAATTTAAGTCGCTCGCGTACTGGTACCGAGGCCTGCTCTAATTGCTCTATTTCTTCCAACAGCGCATCGGGTGCCAACACCACCCCATTACCAATCAGGCAGGTCACCCCGTCCCGTAAAATACCCGAAGGTATCAGATGCAAAACTGTTTTTTTTCCATCGATAACCAGTGTATGGCCAGCGTTGTGCCCTCCCTGAAAACGGGCCACCCACTGCGCCTGATCCATCAGCAGATCGACAATCTTTCCTTTGCCCTCGTCACCCCATTGAGTGCCGAGCACAACTACATTTTTACCCATGAATAAACTCGATTTTACGATTGATCGGTGCGTGTTTTGTTGGTGCTTGTCTTACTGGTAAGAGCCTTACTGGTAAGAGCCTTATCGGCAAGAATTTAATCCGTAATTGCGTCAACCTTAAAGCCATCATCCCCTGACACTAATATCCTGTCACAGTAGAGCTCACTGTAATTTGGCTGCTGACCAGGAAAACCACAGACTACTCGCTGACCGGATAAACGAAGTTCAGCCACCATGGTTCCCAGGCTGGCCTGTAATTCCAAATCAAATTCGCCCTGTTGGCCACTTAGCGCTGGCGCATAATTACCTGCTTCAACTGGTTCTGCGCCATCAATCAAATCTGTCAGAAAACCGAGGTCGAGACCGAAGCCCGTCGCAGGCCGAGCTCGACCAAACTGTTCCCCAATGTGGTCATAACGCCCACCGTGACCCAGCGCCACCGGACTATCCAGACTATAAGCGGCAAACACGATACCCGTGTGGTAGTGATAAGCCCGTAATTCCCCCAGGTCGAGAAATATTTTAACCTGGGGGCAATCTTGCTGGAGAGTATTTACCACTTTAGAAAGGTCGTCCAATGCCCCGCAAACGCTATCTGGCAAGCTGGAAAAAAGCATCTCAGCCCTGCTCAGCACCGTAACATCGCCACACAAATTAGGCAACGCCACCAGAACATCAGCCATCGCGCTATCACTGATATGTTCAGCAATCCACTCCGGCAGCGAAGCATCTTTTTGCTGTATCAAATTAAACAATTCGGTTTTGCGAGCATCATCAATATTGAGTGCTTGTTCAATCCCGCGATAAATACCGACGTGACCAAGGTCGAGACAAACTGTTTCTACACCAGCCAGGGCAAGCGATTCCACCAGCAAACGAATCACTTCTCGATCCGCTTCGAGGCCTGCTTCACCAAATAATTCCGCCCCAACCTGAACCGGTGAACGGGATTCCAGTGCGCTTCGAGGCTTGGTATACAGCACCTGACCCGCGTAACAAAAACGACTCGGGTTATCTCTACCCAGGCTATGTGCATCCATACGCGCCACCTGTGGAGTCATATCGGCGCGCACCCCCATCATCCGACCACTAAGCTGGTCGGTAACTTTAAAGGTCATTAGATCCAGATCGGAACCAGAACCAGAACCGATAAAAAGGGATTCGGTAAATTCCACCAACGGTGGCACTACCAAATCGTAGCCCCAACCATGGTACAAATCGAGTAGTCGCCGCCGTAGACGCTCTACTTTATAGGCCCGGTTTGGCAATATATCTTCTATGCCGTCCGGTAATAGCCAACGATCGTTTGAACTCATTCTTTGTCCACTATCAGCAAAGTCCACTGTCAGCAAACCACTCGTGCGCTGCTCTGACTCGACTTACTTTCTTACTTCATTAAATACAGGAGGCCGGCTCCGACCAACATACTGGCCAGACCCAGGATGCGCAAAACCCTTTCATTCAACTGGGAGGCACTGAGTAAAACCAACCGCCAGGATCGCGGGGCTGCAAACGGCATCAAGCCCTCGAGCACTAACATCAAACAAAGTGCTCGCACCAGGTCTTGCCACATGAAATCTGTCAAATTATCGCGTGCCTTACGACTTTACTCTTGCTTGCCCCGTCGGTCTTTCAGGTAGCGGAAGTAATCACTATCTGGCTTGATCACCATCATATCCCCGGTAGAAAAAGATTCTCGATAGGCTTTTAGGCTACGGGTAAAGGAATAAAACTCGGCATCCTTGGTGAATGCTGCCGCATACGTCGACGCTGCAATTGCATCACCGTCACCACGAAGCTTCTCGGAGTCGCGGTAGGCATTCGCTTTAATCACCGTCACCTGACGGTCGGCTTCAGCACGGATTTTTTCGGCGGATTCCCGACCCATGGCACGAATTTCCTTGGCTTCCTTCTCCCGCTCCGCGGTCATTCTTCGATACACATCAACACTTAAGGTCTGAGGTAAATCGATTCGCTTTACTCGTACATCGATGATTTCCACGCCGAGGGATTCCCTCACGGTCTCATTGAGCTCCACAGTAATCTCATGCATTAATTCGTCCCGGCTACCGGACACCACCTCGTGTAACGTTCTGTTACCAAACTGATCACGAAGACCATCGTTAATTCGGTCGGCTAAACGATTCACCGCCACGCTCTCTACCCCACCGATAGCCTTGTAGTAGGCCTGAACATCAACGATGCGCCATTTAGCATAGGAATCCACAATCAAGCGCTTACCCTCTACGGTAAAAAAGCTTTCCGGCTGAGCATCTACCGTCAACACGCGCCCATCAAATTTTCGGATTTTATGCATGAAAGGCACCCGCCAATGCAGGCCAGGAGCAATATCTGCATCAACAATGCGACGAAATTCCAGCTTGATAGCGCGCTCGGTTTCCTTAACCACAAACAGAAAATTTGAAGCTACCATCAGCACAAGGCCTACTAGTACCAAAACCAGTTTTTGTTTCCCGTTCATTAGCGCACTCCCCGCTTTTGACTAGTGGAGATTTGCTGGCTCAGAGTTTCGGAGACTCGACGCACAATTTGGTCCAGCTCGCCCTGAGTCAAACCAACCGTACTGATTTGAGCCCGTGGCTCGGACGCTGACTGGCCCATTCTGTCGAGGGGTAAATACATGACGTTGTCCCCGCCCTCCACATCGACCATCACTTTGGAAGTGCTGGTCATAAGCTCCTGCATAGATTGCAAATACAGGCGTTCCCGGGTCACCTCCGGTGCCTTTTGGTATTCCGCCAACAGTGCTTCAAAACGCTCAGTTTCACCTTCGGCTTCGGCAACCACCTGTTCCTTGTAGGCCTCAGCTTCTGCCTTCACCCGTTGTGCCTTACCACGGGCCTCAGGCACCACGCCATTAGCATAGGATTTAGCCTCCTCAATGACACGCTCCCGATCCTCGCGAGCTTTAATCACATCATCATAAGCGGCCTTCACCGCGGTCGGAGGTTGTGCACCCTGAATATTCACTTTAACGACATTAAGGCCGGTACCGTAAAGATCAAGATATTCCTGCAGGCGCTTCTCAACCTCTGCGCTCAACTCACTACGGCCCGTGGAAATCACGTCATTAAGCTTGACGCTACCCACCACATGGCGCAGAGCGCTGTCGGTGGCATCGTTCAAGGTTACCTCAGGATCTTTAACCTTGAGCACAAAGTCTTTTACGTTTTTAACGTTATATTGCACTGTCAATGGCAACTCGACGATATTTTCATCGCCGGTCAACATCTCGTTACGAATCTCGGTCTGATGACGACGCTCCTGGGTCACGTCGACCTTATACATCTTGTCGATAAACGTAGGATTCCACTGTAAACCATCGGCTTTCACCTCGTGGAATTCACCAAAACGCAGCACCACTACCTGCTCTTTGGTATCGACCTGGTAGATCCCCGACAATGCCCAAAGCACGACCAGACCCACAAGGACCAGAGATATCAGCGAACTACTTGGGCCTTCCCCACCACCACCGGCTCCAAAGAAGCGGCCATATTTTTCCATAAAACGCTTTAATACTGCGTCCAGGTCGGGAGGTGTATTACCATTACCACCACCCCAGGGATCGCGGCCACCGCCGCCAGGTTCATTCCAGGCCATCAATAACTCCAGTTACTTTAGGGCTAACTTCGGCCCCGTTGTTGATTACGTTGTTGATTAGCAGATTGGTCTATAAGCCCTACTGCCTTTTTATTACTGCCCCATACATTCTTATTACTGCAATTCTTGTATCTGCGATTCTTTTTGATGCTCTATAAAATAGCCCATATTTATAACAAACTACATGGGTTCCATACTGGCTACGGCTTTTGCCGCATGGATCATATGTGCGTCACCAAGCCCTTCGTGCCTGAGCAGGCGGCGTAATTCTGACACCGGCATCCGAACTTCCATAATGGTACCACCATCTCGAGCTGGACGTTCATTAACAACACCCCCCAATTGATGAAACCGCGCGCGCAACCTGGCCTCCTCAGGTTTCAGATGATAAGTGTCGACAATGAGTTCTCCGCTTATCAATTCGGCGATGGCTTCCAGCAGCAGTTGCATACCGAGACCAACTTGCGCCGATAGCCACACCGCTATCGGCTTACCTTCGGCATCGCGGTCGATGCGGGACTCAGCCCCGGCCAGCAAATCAATCTTGTTATAGACTTTAAGTACCGGTACCTCGGCTGCGCCAATTTGCTCCAGCACCTCGGCAACACAGATGATGTTGTCGGCAATGCTATCACTGGCCGCATCAATGACATGCAACAATAAATCGGCATTAGCTGCTTCTTCCAGAGTCGCACGAAAAGCATCGACCAACTGGTGGGGTAGATGTTGGACAAAACCCACGGTATCAGCGACAACCGTTGGCCCGACACCGGGAATGTCCAGGCGTCGCATGGTTGGATCCAGGGTAGCAAACAGTTTATCTTCCACCACCACACCTGCCTGGGTAAGACCATTAAACAAAGTGGACTTACCCGCATTGGTGTAACCCGCCAGCGAAATTGTTGGCACCTCGTTACGTCGCCGAGAACGCCGACCCAGATCCCGTTGCCGACGGACTTTTTCCAGACGCTTGCGAAGATGAACAATGCGCGCTCGAATTAGACGTCGATCGGTCTCCAGCTGAGTTTCACCCGGGCCTCGCAAACCAATACCACCCTTCTGCCGCTCCAGGTGAGTCCAGCCCCGCACCAGGCGAGTCATTACGTGTTGCAACTGAGCCAGCTCAACCTGAAGTTTACCT
>JAUUYV010000133.1 GCA_030590275.1 Porticoccaceae bacterium | reverse complement strand
GTCACCTTCAGCGATGGCTTCGGTGATGAGTCCGGAGGTCAGTGTGTCTAAGCCGCTGCCCCCGTATTCGGCAGGAACTTCGGGCGCGATCAGGCCGAGTTCACCCATTTCGAGAATCAGCTTTTTATCGATCATCCCATCATGCTCTCGTTCGCTGTAACAGGGCGCCAATTTTTCTGCTGAGAACTTTTTGGCAGTGTCGACGATAGCGAGTTGGAATTGATCGAGGGAAAAATCCAATGGTGTCTCCAGGTGGTTTAAATGTTTAACGACTTTTTGATGGTAGAAAGCTTTGTATTGTTGCGCTAACTGACTGTTATATTTTCAAAATTAGCTAAACCCTGTACACTGAGTGGCACCGATTATATACCACTACACTTTAATACTATGGCAGAGATCGTAGAAGAAACTGACGATACACCGGAAAAACTCTTTTTTCGGCTATACCAGGCGAGCAATATTGGTTTATGGCGAGTCGCTAATATTCTCACTGAGTTTAATCTCAGCGCCCAGCAGGTGTCAGTGTTGAGCTCTTTGGGGCGTGCAGGGTTTGAATCTGGCATGACCGTGAGCGAAATGGTTAATTATCTAATGGTGAGCCGCCAAAGCCTGAACGGCGTGTTAAACCGTATGGAGAAGGCCGGTTACGTTAAGCGAGTGGTTAATCCAGAAGATCAACGTTCCCGTAAGATTGTATTGTGCCCCTTCGGTCGGGAAACCCTTGAGAAAGTGCGACCCCGCTTAGAGGTGTTCTACAAAGAGATCTTGGTAGATCTGTCTGAAGAAGAGTTTGTAAATGGTATTGCGAGCCTCAATCATATTATTGATCGTATGAGATAGCCGATTTTCAACAAGCTTCCATTAAATTAATTATTCGTCGTAGTCATTTGCCCAGGAAAGTTTGCTAATAATAGCTTGGTAGATACTTGGGATATTGTATTTTTCTATCTAGAGTTTCTACCTACGAGCAGACTAAGCTGAGCAATTTACCTGATAAGCAATCAGACGGTAGTGGACACCATGGTGAACATGGAGCCGAGAGAGACTGGATGCGTCGTGCCCTGAAACTGGCTGCTCAAGCCGAAGCAAACGGGGAGGTTCCGGTTGGAGCCCTGATCGTTATGGATGGCAAAGTACTAGGCGAAGGCTGGAATAGTTGTGTTGGTACACACGATCCCAGTAGTCACGCAGAAATTGTTGCTTTGCGCAAAGCTGCAGCACAGGTTGGAAATTACCGTTTGCCTGGGGCCACGCTGTACGTCACTCTGGAACCGTGCACCATGTGTGTTGGTGCTATTGTACATGCTCGTATTCGACGTTTGGTGTTTGGTGCGTTTGAACCCAGGGCAGGTGCCGTGGTGAGCCAGCTGTCACTGCTCGAGCACACTTTTTTTAATCACCGAACCCGATGGACGGGAGGCGTGTTAGATGGCGAGTGTGGTGCCTTGCTGAGAGGTTTTTTTAAAAATAAACGTTGAGTTTGAGTTTGAGCTTGTTGCTAAAGTGAATAAAGCTTGGGTGTTCGCAGATTCCTATATTTGGTTTCCAGCACTGCTTGCAACATGCGTTTTTCCTCCTGGCTACGCCAGCGTAGGATGGTGCGGAAATGACGAATATTTTCTACATAATTAACCGGCTCTTTGCCTCTTGCGAAGCCGTATCGGGTGTCATTGAAATACTTGCGTTGACTTAACAGTGGCAGATAGCGCTGCACCTCTCCCCATTGGTTTGGGTTCGCGCCGTGTTGATATGCCAGTAGTTGTGCATCCTCCAGGTGTCCCAGACCTACGTTGTAGGCTGCCAGCGCAAACCAGGTACGATCGGGTTCTACAATATATTTCGGCAGGCGCTGTTTTAACTTCAGGAAATATTCCGCGCCACCTCGCACGCTTTGCTTAGGGTCTAGTCGATCGGGGACCCCCATTTCACGAGCGGTGATTTTAGTCAGCATCATCAGTCCGCGAACCCCGGTTGGAGAAGTCGCAAGTGGATCCCAGTGAGATTCCTGGTAAGCGATGGCGGCAAGTAAGTGCCAGTCCATGTTGTATTCTTCAGCGGTTTGGCGAAACAGCTCCTCGTAACTGGGGAGACGTTTTTGGATTCGCTGGCTAAACACCTGTGAACCGCCAACTGTAAACGCATCGGTTGGACTGTAAAAGTGTTTCTTTAAGCGGTCGAGTTCTCCACTAGCCTGGTATTCGTCAAGAAAGTCATTAGCCGCCTGCACCAGGCTGGTATCAATGTGTTTCGGAAACGCCCAGGCCAGGGGGTCGGGATTACTGAGCTGAAAAGCAGCGCGAGCTTTGGGGTAAATACTACGGTTGATACTAAACGCACTGGAATCAATCACCGCGTAGTCAGCTTCGCCTGAGTGTACCAGGTGCATTAACCCCAGCATCTCAGTGTTATCGAGCGCTTCCCATTCTAAATCTGGATAGGTCTTTCGCAGGTTTTTTAGTCTGGCGTGGTGTGAGCTTCCAATAACAACCACTAAGCGTCCTGAGCTAAGGTCTTCGATACTTTTTGGTTTGGGTGTACCTAAACGGTAGATCACGGTTTGCTCGACCTGATCGTAGGGCCTGGAAAAGTGCAGCCATTCTTTACGTTCGTCGGTAACAGCTAGACCTGCTCCCGCAAAATTGGCCTGAGGGCCAGTTAAAGTGTGAAGCATAGAAATTAAGTCCTGCCCCACCGAAACTTTGAGTTCCACACCTAAATGATCTGCAAAGGCTTTGGCAAGAAAGTATTCAAATCCATCTTTACCTCGTACACTTTGGTAATAGGTAGTGGGACCCTCCACCGTTACCATACGCAAGACGCCCTGGGATAAAATGCGATCTATTGATGTAACCGGTTTGCTGGTCACCAGTGCAGTGGAAAGTGCAACAATGGTCACCGCTAAGGCTAAGCGAGTCAGTATTCGCTGGATTTTGACTAATCGTAGCTGCATGAACATGTTATTTGCTTGGAAATATGACTCCAGACTAGAGCTAGTGAGCAGTGGTTTCAATAAAAATGTGACGCAGTTCGATGAAGTAGCGGAATAATCTGACAAATCAGCCGATTTATGTATGGAAGTTTCGAACTGAATGGGGGTAGCTGAGCTTGTTAAAACAAGGTGAAAGGCGCGTTATCCTTGGTGTATCGTCATGTTTCTGGCCTTTTTTTCCAGTAGAATGGTGCTCTTACTTCCTTCACAACACGGTTAACGAGTCCTTTGCATGCTGAACCTGTCAGGAGCCCCGGCCTTATCATCTATCCGTTTGAAAAAAATAAAGCAGGCTATTTCAGAGAGTTTTAGAGCAAATGTCGACATATTTGCCGAATTTGTCCACTTTGTTGACTTGAGGTCTGAACTAGAGGCTGGTCAGCGGGAAATTCTCAATCACTTATTACATTCTGGTTCCGCGTCTAATGTTGACGAGTCCTCCCATTGCTTCGAAAAGGGCAAGGAGGATTACCAGTTATTCCTGGTGACGCCGAGACCTGGCACGATTTCGCCCTGGTCGAGTAAAGCGACGGATATTGCCCATAATGTTGGACTGGACGCGGTGGCCCGACTGGAAAGAGGGGTTGCTTATTACCTTAAGGTAAAGGATTGCCAGATATTAGATACATTATCTGCAGCAGATGACAGGTTTCGGGGCGAGGTATTGAATAACTTGCACGACCGCATGGTGGAAGTGGTTTTTAATGATCTTAAGGCCGCCGAGCAGTTATTTGTGCAACATTCAGCTCGAGCTCTGAGTCGTGTGGCGGTTTTACCTGATAGTACTGCTAAAAGCCTGTTTAAGGGCCGACAGGCTCTCGAAAAGGCTAATGTTGAACTTGGTCTGGCCCTGGCCGAAGATGAAATCGATTACCTGCTAGAGAGTTTTATCGACATTGGACGCGATCCCTCCGATGTGGAGTTAATGATGTTCGCTCAGGCTAACTCCGAGCATTGTCGCCATAAGATTTTCAATGCTAGTTGGACCTTGGGGGGGGTTGATCAAGGGGCTTCGCTATTCGGCATGATCAAAAATACCTACGAGAAAAATAGTGGGAAGGTGTTGTCGGCCTACTCCGATAATGCGGCGGTGATTGAGGGCAGTCAGGCGGGCCGCTTTTACCCCGACCCGGTGAGTGGCGAATACAGTGCCCGACAGGAACGGGTTCATCTACTGATGAAGGTTGAAACTCATAACCATCCCACGGCAATTGCACCTTTTTCCGGTGCGGGAACCGGGTCTGGTGGTGAAATCCGCGATGAAGGTGCGGTAGGGAGAGGTTCTAAACCGAAGGCTGGTTTGACCGGGTTTACTGTTTCTAATCTTAGAATCCCCGGTTTCGAACAGGTGTGGGAAGACGATTACGGTAAGCCAGACCGCATCGTTTCGGCACTCGATATTATGCTCGACGGTCCGGTTGGCGGTGCTGCTTTTAATAATGAATTTGGTCGGCCTAACCTATGTGGTTATTTCCGTAGTTTTGAAATGGACTACGATGGCGAGCGAAGGGGATATCACAAGCCCATAATGATTGCTGGTGGTTATGGCAATATCCGCGAGTCCCACGTCAATAAACCAGGTTTTGCGCCGGGGCACAGGTTAATTGTGCTTGGTGGACCCGCTATGCTGATTGGCCTGGGTGGGGGTGCAGCCTCTTCGATGGCTTCGGGTGCCAGTACGGAAGATCTCGATTTTGCTTCGGTTCAACGGCAAAACCCAGAGATGGAACGACGTTGCCAGGAGGTTATAGACCGTTGCTGGGCGCTAGGGGACGACAATCCTATTGCTTTTATTCACGATGTTGGTGCTGGTGGCCTATCGAATGCTTTCCCCGAACTGGTCAAGGATGGCGGTTGCGGTGGTGAATTTCAGTTGCGGAGTATTCCAAATGACGAGCCTGGTATGTCGCCGCTGGAGATCTGGTGCAATGAGGCGCAGGAGCGTTATGTGCTTGCAGTTGCACTTGAACAATTATCGATATTTGAAGCAATCTGTGAGCGTGAGCGCTGCCCCTTCGCTGTTGTGGGAGAAGCCACCGAAGATCAACGGTTGGTGGTGAACGATCGAGATATCCCAGAACAAGCGGTCGACTTACCCTTATCGGTGCTGTTTGGCAAAGCACCAAAAATGCATCGAAGCGCCGAGCCCAGAATTGTAGACAAGCAGGCATTGGATCTTAGCGGTGTTGATATTGACGATGCCATTGAGCGAGTGCTTGGCCATCCTACAGTAGCCAGCAAAAGCTTTTTGATCACTATTGGTGATCGCTCTATTACTGGAATGGTGGCACGGGATCAAATGGTGGGGCCCTGGCAAGTCCCCGTTGCCGACTACGGGATGACCACCGTGAGCTATGACACTTTTGCCGGTGAAGCTATGTCGATGGGAGAGCGTACACCGATGGCACTACTGGACGCGCCAGCGTCCGGAAGGATGGCAATTGGTGAGGCATTAACGAATATCGCGGCGGCTCCTATTGGCGATATTGGACGGGTTAAATTGTCGGCCAACTGGATGTGTGCCGCCGGACACCCTGGGGAAGATGAAAAACTTTATCGCACGGTCGAGGCGGTTGGCATGGAACTGTGCCCGGCATTGGGTATTACTATTCCTGTCGGTAAGGATTCGATGTCTATGCGCATGTCCTGGCAAAATGGTGGCGTCGACAAATCAGTTACCGCGCCACTTTCTCTGATTATATCTGCCTTTGCTCCTGTCACTGATGCACGTCGGGCGTTAACTCCACAATTGCATCGAGATGTGGAGGGAAGTGAACTACTGCTGATCGATTTAGGTGCTGGAAAAAATCGCCTCGGGGCATCCATTCTGGCTCAGGTTTATGGTCAACATGGG
>JAUUYV010000002.1 GCA_030590275.1 Porticoccaceae bacterium | reverse complement strand
CTGCGGTCGAGGGTTAAATAATTAAGCCCGACATCGACCAAAAATATCAGACGATCGCAGATCTCCTTGAGGATCTTATTGGCGATCTCACCTTTCTGGCCGCTGAGACTAAAGTTGGCAAAGTAATGGCTTAGTTCGCCAACGGACTGGGACGTAATAGAGGGTAGCGATCGTTCGTCGACAAACACATGACGGGCAGCCTTGTTTAAGCGCTGGCCTTTACATTCTGGACAACTCTGGGTGTCGAGGTATTTAGTCAAGTCATCGCGCACAGACTGGGATTCAGTGTCGCGAAAGCGTCGCTCCATATTGGGGATAATACCTTCAAAGCGATGGGTGCGTTTGTACACCGTGCCGCGATCATTAACGTAATTAAAGGTGATTTCTTCGGCGTCGCTGCCAAATAGAATTTTTTGTTGTTGCAGTGATGTTAGCTGTTCAAATGGTGTGTCGATATCGAAGCCGTAATGATCGGCCAGCGAAGTCAGCATATTGAAGTAAAACAGGTTGCGACGATCCCAGCCGCGAATGGCACCCTCGGACAGCGTGGCTTCGGGGTGTTGGACAATGCGATCGACATCAAAAAACTGCTTAACGCACAGGCCATCGCAACCGGGACAGGCACCGGAGGGGTTGTTAAAAGAAAACACTCGGGGTTCCAGCTCGTTAATGCTGTAATTACACACCGGGCAGGCAAAGCGCGCAGAAAACACCAACTCTGGCTGCTCAGTATCCATAAAGCTAATCAGCACCAGGCCTTCAGACAGGTTAAGCGCGGTTTCGACCGATTCAGACAGGCGCAGGGCAATGTCGGCTCGTACTTTAATGCGATCAACCACCACCTCAATGGTGTGTTTTTTGTTTTTCTCCAGCGCCGGTAATTCATCCAGCTCGTAGACCTGACCATCGACTCGGCAGCGAATAAAACCCTGGGCGCGCAACTGATCAAAGACATGGAGGTGTTCGCCTTTACGTTCTCTAATCAACGGCGCCAGCAGTAATAGCCGTGTGTCATCACCCAGGGCAATGATCTGGTCAACCATCTGGGTGATGGTCTGGGCCTCCAGAGGCTCGTTGTGATCGGGGCAGCGGGGCTCACCAACGCGGGCATAAAGCAAACGGAGGTAATCGTAAATTTCAGTAATCGTACCGACGGTGGATCGGGGGTTGTGGGAGGTGGATTTTTGTTCGATAGAAATCGCTGGTGATAAGCCCTCTATATGATCAATATCGGGTTTTTCCATCATCGACAGGAACTGCCGGGCGTAGGCTGACAGCGATTCCACATAACGCCTTTGGCCCTCGGCATAGAGCGTGTCGAAGGCCAGCGAGGACTTGCCCGAGCCAGACAGGCCAGTAATAACTGTCAGTTTGTCCCGGGGCAGATCCAGGTCAATATTCTTGAGGTTATGGGTGCGTACACCGCGAAGCTGAATAAATTTCATGTAGGTCAATAAGTGGCGGGCTAACAGGAAATTATAGTTTCTTTAGCTTGGGCACTACAAGGACATAGTGAAGTGGTGGGAGACATTTGGAAGGATCTACTCGTTGAAACCAAAGCCCTGACCATCACATTTGACGGATGTGATGGCTCGTAAGACTGGACTTGTTGCTACTAACTGGAATTGTTGCTACCAAGATGAACCTTCAATAGGCATTTTTTCCACTGATGATCGTAAGCGGTGTGAGTATGATTATTTTTAAATCTAGCCAGATCGACCAGTTGTTTAGATACTCCATGTCATATTTAAAGCGCTGTTCCATTTTTTCGTGAGTATCAGTTTCACCGCGATAACCCTTGATTTGGGCCAGTCCAGTGATGCCGGGCTTAACCTTGTGACGTTGCATATAACCCCATATAGAACCCCGGTATTCTTCATTGTGCGCTAATGCGTGAGGTCGAGGTCCAACCACGGACATATGCCCGGCTAATACATTAAAGAACTGAGGTAACTCATCCAACGATGTACAGCGAAGGAGTTTTCCGACCCGGGTAATCCGCTGATCGTCTTTGCGGGCCTGTTTGAAGGCTTCATCTTTGACAGAGGTTGCCATGCTTCTAAATTTCCAGACCGAAATTTCCTGACCATTCAAACCATGCCTGCGCTGCTTATACAAAACAGGCCCTTTCGAATTCAGTTTTATGGCAAGGGCAATGATTGCCATAAGGGGTGCGGTGATGATGATGGCAAAAACCGCGATGACTAAGTCTTCTAATCGCTTCAGTCCAGCGCTTGAACCGAGCATGGGTGTTTCAGCAATGCTGACAGTTGGCGTATCACCGATGGTAATCCACCGACCCTGTGCGATGCCGTAATGATCAAAATCCGGCACCAGGAAGGTGGATACAGTAGAGTCCGATAATACTTCAAGGATTTCGTCAATTTGTTGGTGTTGATCGGCGGGCAGGGCAATATAAACCACATCGACTTTACCCTCAGCCTTCATTTGATAGAGCGTATTTAATCCGCCGAGTAACTCACCACTGCCATCCCTCTGTTGATGATTGTTATTGCAGGGGCGGCTCTCCGCGACAAAACCTAATAAATTTAAGCCTATCCAGTTCATGTCCTGGATATTACTTGCCAGGCGTTGGGCGGATTTTCCGGTGCCGACAATCACTACGCTGCGGGTGTTATAGCCCATCCTACGGCCGTAGTTTAATCCAGATTTAAGCAGTGCTCGCCACAGTATCAAGCACAACGGTGCGCCCAGAAACCATAGTCCCAGGACAACCCTGGAATAGTCCTGGGTTAATTTAAACGCATAACCCAGGAACAACAGGCCCGCGCAAGCGGTAAACCATGAGTGCAATAACGGAGTTATTTCCTGGCTGACACGGCGATAGCGCGAAGATAGGTAGAGGTTGTTGATTTTCGCAGCGATATAAAAAAGCGCCACGCCGCTCATGGCAACAATACGGTACTTTTTTTCCCAGGCATCAAGGTACAGCCAGCATGCCAGAACCAAAACAAAAATTAGCAGGATGCCATCTATGCCGTGCTTGAGAATATTAAGTTCGGATTCGTAGGGGCGGATGTGGCCGCTGACAGTTCTACCCATAGATGACTTGCTTTTTGGCTGCCAGGCTTAGATTACACAAAGTGCGTTTATCATCTTGTTATTGCAGGTGCTATCCTAGCGCGAATCAGGTGCTTTGTCATAACTTAGGATAACAAACTTCGGCGATGCTGCTGCGTTGTCCCATCGTTATGGCTTGTATTACAATCAAGCCATAACGATGGGCTTTTTTCTGGCGACAGACCCCGAGTAGTCTGTCGCTAATATTTTTGACTAAAAATCACACCGCCCAACATTTTATCAGTCCAGAGAGTCCTTTAACTTGAGCACCGTTTGTACTGCATATTTCGCTGACGTTCGGGTTTTATCGCTATTGTGAGAATCTTCCTGTTGACTATCACCCACTTTTTTTCTCTGGTTAACACCCAGGCAAAGTTTGCCCTTAAAGCCGAGGCATCCCGGTTTTACCTGAGCTATTTGTGGTGGGTGTTAGAGCCGTTGCTGTTTGTGCTGGTGTTTTATGTGGTATTCAGCGTCGTGCTGACCAACAGAACGGAAAACTTCCTGCTGTTTCTAATGTGCGGCAAAATACCTTTTCTGTGGTTTGCTAAAAGTGTCACTGCGGGGTCAAATAGTATTGTTCAAAACCGAGGCCTGATTAGCCAGCTCGACGTGCCTAAGGCGTTGTTCCCCTATGTAGCAGTTCATGAAGTGCTTTATAAGCAGTGGGTGGTATTTATGGTGCTCTTGTCTGTAGTGGCGGGGTACGGTTTATTGCCTGAGCTCAACTGGTTTTGGTTATTGCCACTGATGCTAGTTCAATACTTGTTGATTTTGGTCTGCGCTATGGCTGGTGCATTGCTAGTGAGCTTTATCCTCGATATGCGCATGTTGATTGGAATGGGAATGACTTTCCTGTTATTTGGCTCGGCCATATTTTGGGATATTAGAACCATTGAAAACGCTGAACTCCAGCACTGGCTGTTGATTCTCAACCCACTACTTTTCCTTATCGATAGTTATCGGGAAGTACTGATCAATCGTTCGGCTTATGATCTGCATCATTTGTTGATGTTGGGCTTAGGGGCATCGCTTTGTCTGGTCGTTCTTCATCGCTTGATGGTGGTTATGAGCCACAGGATTGCCGCACGAGTATTGCTGACATGAGTGTAGTCAACTCGATAGTTGGAGATATAACGAAAGCTGATGCCAATATCATTCGGGATCCTGTCCTTGAAGTTGAGGGCCTGGGCCTCAAATATCGCAGCCGCACCGGCTTCTTTAAGCGCTTTGAGCATACTGTTCTGGATAATATAGATTTCACATTACATCGTGGCGAAACCCTCGGTATCGTGGGCCGTAACGGTTGTGGAAAAAGCTCTCTTCTACGTATTCTATCTGGGGTCATCAGGCCAACATCAGGGCAAGTGATGATGGCGCCCGGTACTCGTCGGAGTCTGCTTGCGCTTGGTCTGGGCTTTCGTCCTGACCTGTCGGGTCGAGAGAATGCCCTGCTAAGCGTAATGTTGCAGGGTGAACCTAAAAGCCACGCGCTGACCTTGCTGGAGGGTATTCGTGAGTTTTCAGAGCTTGGGAATTTTTTTGACCGCCCCGTGAAAACCTACTCGGCGGGGATGCGAGCTCGCCTGGGGTTTGCAACGGCGTTAGAAGCGGAGGTTGATGTTTTGCTGGTAGACGAAACGCTTAGTGTCGGTGACGCGCACTTTAAGCATAAAGCTGAGACGGCCATTCTTAGCAAGCTGGGTGGTGAGCAATCCGTGGTGTTGGTTTCACATGCCGCTGGGCAAATTAATAAGCTGTGTGATCGTGCATTGTGGCTTGAAGGTGGGGTAATCAAAAGCCAGGGGCATACTGCTAGTGTTGTTGAAGATTATCATCAATACATTGGGCGTGAGGAAAAAGCGAGTGAAGTTCACTAATAGGCTAAAAAATATCAGTAAGTCGTCGATTTGCGTGGTTTGTGCGCTAACTTGAACATGGCTAGACCCAGTATGAATGCTTTTGTAGACGCCGAATCCCGACCCTAAAATTTGTAGTCAGCCTAATTCCAATGAACAAGACTGACGGCGTAACTTTCAGAATATATGGGCATACCTGGTGTTTTATCCCGGTGTTCTAGCTCTACTGCAAAAATGGTTTGCTGAATAGTGGGGGGTGTTGTTTTCGGTGTCTGGATCAACTAGGGTGGCGCGGTCACTATGTGAATTATCTGAATAGTTGTTTTTATTCATGCCAGTGGTTTCTGGTGGATGTGCGTGATACAAAAATTGAACCGATGAAAAGGAGCTAGATGATGTTAAAACTGTTAAAAAGCGTAACCCATTTAGGGCAATTGTTATTAGTGGTTGTTCTGATGCTGCCGTTAAGTGCCGGGGCAGTAATTAATGAAAATGTCTGGATGAAATCTAGCCCTCAAAGGTGTGCTCCAATTAACCCAGAATGGGCGAGTGATATATGGGCAGCTCCCAACGGAGTTGTAAATATAGGCTCCCAGGCTATCTGGGTCGTGTGTTCGTTTGATGTCCAATATTTTGTTGATACTGTCCAGGGGTATTTTACGGCCTTGAATTTAGCGGATGTCCCTCAGGATATTACCTGCGGGTTTAGAGAATATTCTTTTCTCGGATCAACGATTTCTGCAGAACTGGCAACGGTTGAGGTTCCGGCAGATGGAGCTTGGCAGCAGTGGACATTTGCTGAGGTTGATGCAACAACGGTATCTATGTTTGCCATAGCCTGCAAGCTTGAACCGAAAATGGTGCTCAAATCGATATGGATAACACCATTCGAAACCTAGATCTTGTCTTGTACGGTTTCATCATAAATAAGGCATTGCCTCGACTGAGGTCGTCGAGGCAATGCCTTGTTAAGCATAATGTTGCAGGATGAGCGGAAAACCCACCCCGCAGGAGAGTAGGCGAAACCCTGAGTGATGGGGATGCTTGTTTTTCGCTATAAAGCCGAAGCAGCGATGTTCGAGTGGTTTGGTGGTTAACAGGCGCTAGTCTTGGTGCTAGACAATGCGACCCAGGTCAAATACCTGTGCGACCAAACCTTATGGTTAGGACGTCGTGCCACCTGTAGTCAACGTAAAACGAGATACGTTCTCGATAGTTACTAGATACTTATCGCTGAACAGCGATAGTCTGGTGCCAGACTCTTCATAGTCAAATGAGTTTATAGTCGCATGAATTATTTTGTAATGTTTCAGTCGTGCTTGTTTCGCAATAATAATACATACCGCCTGGATCAGTATTGTCATTCATATTGATTATATCGGCCTACAGCTAATCCCGACAATAAAAGTTAAATACCCAAAGTTGCGTTGCGGACCATGTTGCCCGCTTAGTAGCTGATTGCAAGGTGGTAGTTGTCTGTAAAACGTCACCTAGCCCTGCGCTGATAAGATTGTTCTCGAGAAGTAAATCCGTTAGGCTTAAGTTGCTTCTTGCTCGGCGTGAGTACGATTTTCGTATGGCGAGCAGGGTATAAAAATATACTTCAATGGAAAGAGGAAAAGCGCGATGTTAAATATACTAAAAAGAGTTACGCATATTGTACAACTGACGTTATTGGCAGTTGCTTTAGCGTTACCACTAACCGCGACTGCGGGTAATTTCTATATGTTCACATCTCCTCAAAGTTGCTCACCGATAAACCCCGTGTGGACTAACGATGTGTGGAGCTCACCCAATGGCCTGGTCAATATTGGTGACGGGGTGGTATGGATTGTGTGTAGCATGGATAGAGACCAGCAACAGGGGCCAAATGACACCTTTGGCTATGTTCAGAATATTGGTGACACCGATCAGACTGTGGGTTGTGCGCTCAGAGAATACGATATATTTAATGGCGGGACGATTGAAGCAACTTTTGCGGAATCTGTTGTGCCTGCGGGAACTGGTATTCAGATAAACATAAATAATCCGGACCCGGGTGGTGCCTCTAATGCTACTTCGTTCGTTTGCAAACTCCAGCCTAAGACCGTGTTTAAAGGCTTCTACCACAGACCGTTTACTGATGACTAAAAAACATGGAGAAACTTTCCTTGATTTTACGTTAGATTCCACAAAACACCCTGGTAAACACCGGGGTGTTTTTTTGCCGACCAGTATTATAGGATTTGGCCAAATAATTTAAGGTGGGATAGCGGAGTTCAAATCTGTTGCGATAGAGTGTAGACCGGCATAATTTCAATTAACGATGAAACTGGCGGTAAATAAAAAATAGTTGTAAGTGAGGCGAAAAGTGCAATGAATTATCGTATTGGTTTTTATCTGTCCGTAGTCGGTATATTAGTGCTGGGAGCGGTAACGCTATTTGGGGGAGGCCAGCGTGAAGATAATGAGGCGCTTTCTTCAGCCGCTGCATTCAACGGACAAACAGATGCGCTGGACAATATTTCGAAACGCCTGCTAATGTTGGACAAAAAATTAGCCGGTTTTAATCGGACCTTGCGGCGTTTGGAAGACAATGCCAAGTCGCCCAACGAGTCGGGCGCAGAGATAGAAGTGTATGGTGATCTCTCTGAGCAGCGAACTTCTCTAGCAGACCTGACAGATCTGGCTGGGGGCCGGGGACCTGAAGGGCTGGTTGATTCAAAAGCCGCAGCTGAAGAGCGATACACCAGGTTGCAAAACAGTTTTGATGAGGATGTTTCGGGTGACTCAGAGCAAGCCATGCAGCTTGAGCAGGATATTGAACAGATTTTTGTTGATGGTGATATTGGCGGATTAAAACTGGATGCGATTGAGTGTCGGTCGACACAATGCAAGCTTGGCTATGAAACCGCCGGTGAGTTTTGGGACGAAGAAATTGAAGAGCTTGAAATGTCTGCAGCATTGGCTGCGCAACTAGGTGGTAGTGCGCGCCTGCGCTATGGTCGTCAGGATGGCAATAAGAAAACCCTGTATCTGGATTTGTCTGATAACACTGTACAGGGTGCAGAGGATTTTGATATTGGAGGTCCCCGCTAACGGGCGCTACCAGGCGATACTGCTTATCGGCTTGAAAAATAACACACTCACCTTTCAGTTGCTTACTTTATGCTGCCCCGGGATCAATGCTTATGTTGGTCAAATTGCAAAGTTTGAGGCTTTACACCTTATTGCGACAATTACGTACTCAACCGAAAAGTAAAAGGACAATAAAATGAATAAAAACATTAGTAAATGGAAGCTGACAGGTCTTGTTACCTCTATGTTAGTAGCGGTAACCCTGACGATGCTGTCGGTTAATAGCCGGGCCGACCTTGGCGTGATAGGGATGGGCCCACAAAACTGCTCTCCAATCCATCCGCGGTGGGTCGATTCTGTGTATGCCCACCCCAACGGCATGTTTAACCTCGGTGACGAACCCATTTGGGTGACTTGCTCTTTGCAGCGAACCTTTGAAAATAATAATTATAATGTATTAGTTACTATTGCTAATACATCTGGCGTTAATCAGGAAGTCACATGTGGATTGAGAGAGTATATTGGTCCAACCATAGCGGCATCCCCCATTACATTGGTAATACCTGCAGGAGGCGCTGACCTATTTGAGTGGGTTGATTATAGCGCTGATGATTCTGGTGTTAGTATGTTTTCGGTGGCTTGTAAGCTCCCGCCATGGAATGGTGGTGGAGTTATATTAAAAGCTATCTGGGTAACGCCTGATTTTGTGCTTTAGTAGGAACGATTCCCCCTCCGGCTATAATCATCATTATACCTACCTTGGCTTTGATGGTTGGGTAGGTATTTTTATTGAAATGCGAGTTAAGAGGCCGCGCCTATTTTAGCTGGGCCAGTCCAAAAAGCCTGTTTGTCCGCCACGTAAGGTAGCTATTGGCTCGCTCTGAGTATGTATCAATCAGCATTGCTAGACGTTAGCTTCAGAAATTCAGCCGTCTTCTCAGAGATCGAGTGATTTTGATCGCCAGAGTCGGAGGTCGAGCTTTGTTATGTGTACCTGGCAGAGTTATTTTACGCCGACTCCATGCGTGCTGATAAAGCTTGCGGTCAAGCTCGGTGAGCTCATGCAGCAAAGCTAATGTACGCTCCGGCATATCCGCTACTTCTTTGCGTTTAGGGTTAGCATTGGCGACCACTTCTGAACGTCTAGCGGGAAGGTTCAGAGCGTTTAAAATAATCTGCTGATCGCCCGCAAAGGTTTCGGTGAAACCGATATGGTTAAACGCTTCCAGATGTTCTATCGCCAGGCCGAGTAGTTCGTCAGGTTCGAAGCTATCAGGTGAACGGCGTTTGGTGTTGGAGTAGCCGCAGGCCAGCTGCCAAACTTGATTATTCCATATGCGTGGCTCAACAAAAGGGTCATCAAAACCGGCCTGTAAAAAATCGTCAAGAGTGGTCTCCTGCGCATATTTGTACATGGGGAATAGTTTTGGATCCTGACTTCTACAAAAATAATAAAATGACAGGACTCTCTCTACGGGGTCCCGGAGAAATGTAAAACAATACCGGTCCGTCATCAGGGTCTGGGCGAATTCATAGCCAAAGTGACCGGACACGAATTGTGTGCCCAGGTATTCTTCTGGTTGATGACCGACGTGGTCACCATGATGAATCATGCTTTTACGATAGTGTTTCATGGCCAGGTTAACGACGGAGGTGCCGGCAGTTTTCTGGATATGTAAAAATAGTGCTTTTCTAGGCATTTTCTATACCCGATCTAGATGGGAAGTTGTTAGCCAGGTCGTTAGTGTCCGTCGTTTCGTTGGCGGCGTCCAGCACGGCCTTTATGGCTTCCAGGTAGGCATACCTGTAACGTTCATCTGGCTCAAGATAAGCACCTTCTGCCCATTCATTCCAGGCATTTAGAAATATAAAGTTTTCTGGTAGTTTACGCTCGGGTAGTGATTTAACTAATTGGCTAAAGCCTTTCTCAAAGTTTTCTGGCGAGGCATTTTTAAAGATGATAGCCCGCTCCTTGTATCTTGGAGTGTTGTCCCAGTCAATAAAGGCTCCAGGGTAGGTGCTTATCTCTGGTTCACTGCGTATTTTGGCAATATTGTCCCAGGTATCGTTGTAATCATGGAAGGTATGGGATTTTTTGTTATGGCTTAATCTGTTTTCGATGCGATGAATATATTCTTTAACAGTAAATGGGAGGTGACGCCCTAATTTTCGACGCCAAATAGAATTTTTTAGGTGGGGGTTGTCAAATTCGGGAGAATGCACGCTCTCAGTAGGCTGGAACTGGAACACCCCATCGAAGTGTTTTAGATGGTCCCGGGGATGGAATTCACTCTGTTTTTGAATCATAAAATAAAGGCCCTTTAACCCCCTTTTAACCGCCTTTTCTTTCCAGAAATCGAGCATCTGTCCAACTTCAGGAATGTTCTGTGGTCGGTAAATCACAAATACGGGTTTACCATCTACCTTGATGGCGCGCTCGTCTTCCCATGCCTTTATTAGATAATCGAAATGCAGTGCCCATCGTTCTTTTTCAGGTGGATGAGTCTGCTGGATGAGTATGTGGTGATCGCGTCCATCCCAGCGCCTGGACCAGGTTTCATTAGCCCAGGATAGGCAGAAAGGAAAATTGATATCTTTGTTTTCGAGCATTAAGTTGGTTGGGGTTTCGAGTAGCTGTTTGCCATCAAACCAGTAATGATAATGGCAGAAGCCGTATACACCATATCGTTTTGCCAATTCTACCTGGGAGCGAACCGTGTCTAGTTCTGATTGGTTGTAATAGTTTTTATTTAGAGGAACCCTTGGTTGGTAGTGGCCTTCGAATAATGGTTCTGCTGTTTTGACATTGTTCCAGTCAGTAAAGCCTTCGCCCCACCATTCATCGTTTTCTGGGATCGGGTGTAGTTGCGGAAAATAGATGGCGATTAGTTTCGCTGCATTACAATTCTTTGCGCCGGGGGCTGAGGTAAGCGGCTTATCTATCGTGGTCATATAAGGTGTTATCCGTGATATTGCTTGTATTTCAATTTAGGATTTTTCGTCGTCTGGTTTTGATAGCTGTTCAATATAACGAAGTGGTTTGGTGACGCGCCATGATCGGGATAATAAAACGGCCTGGTATTCTGCCTGAAGTTGAACGTTAGCGGCTTGGTATTTTTTAATGCTGGCCTGAAGTTGAACGTTAGCGGCTTGGTATTCTTTTATTCCGGCTTCGTAATTTTTTATTCCGGCCTGAAGTTGTTCGACAGATTCGTTGCGAAGGTCAAGTGTTTTCAAAAGCTCTGAAATACGTGTATCTACGTTTACCTGACTTTGTTTAACCACAGCCATGAAATTTCGATAATTATGAACGAGTCTAATATCGTAGATCTCGCGAAAGGGTATTTGAACCATGCCAACCGGTAGCAGTGACTGTTTTTCGATAACGACAATTGATCCTTTATGGCCGCCGCGTTTATCTGGATCAATATTTCGAGAGATACTGATGCCGACATAGATATGGTCTTTGCCAACGCAGATGCCCCTGGCATAGCCTGGCAGCGAAATCTTCCTGTCTAGTTTGTAGCCGTCATAAATGTGCAAGGCCATATCTTCAGAGCTACACAGGTAAAGTTGGTTGTCGACAACGGTCAGGGAATGGGGTTGAGATAAACCATCGATACATGTTTTTCCTGAAACCAGATCTATTACTTGTCCCTTGCCTAAGGTGTCACCCTTGTAGCCACGATGTTTTTCAAAGTGGCCGAATATGGAGGCTATCAAATGACCTCCGTAATAGGCAACGCTGTTGATATGTGCTGAGTCATGCTCCCCTGGTAGCTGCCAGGAATCGGCTATATTAAAAGTGTCATCTAGTTGAATGACAGAGTTATTGTCGGTGGTGACTATATACAAATGCTGATCATGGATAAGAATATCGTGAATATCGAGAGCTGATTTTGAAAGTTCTACCTGTGAATATTTTCCAGCCTTGATTACATTGACATGGCGGCCCCCATTTTCCTGGTAGCCCCAAATTAATTGGGATTCATCAACGAAGAGTCCCGTTGTGGCATGCCAGTCGATTACCGTTACCTGGTCACCGGCAATATAGCTTAGTCCGCCGTTATCGGGAGAGCTAACAATAAGCTCGTCGCCAATCGTGATGACTGGGAGTGCTATTGGTTGGTGAATGTTGCTTTCCAAATTAGTGCCTTTAAATGTGGTTAAACGAGTGTCAGTATAATTGATCCAAGGGCTGTCACTTATGGGTTTGGTTTGCGAGTGGCTAGCGCGGTCTTGAAAAGCTCCTTATCGAGCTCAGTTAAAGCTTCCACGAGTTTCAGTGTATTTGCAGGTAAGTCCTCTTTTTGTGGCCGCCCTGCAGTGACGTTAGATCGGGTTTCGTGTTCGGGGATATCGATGCCGAGCGCCTTCAGAATAACATCTCGATCCGTATCAAAGGATTCAGTAAAACCAATGTGCGAAAAGTCATGTAAATGGCTCACCGCGAGCTTAAGCAGGTCTTCTAAGTCCAGATCATTTACCGCCTGGTTCTGGCCATTTGGGCAACCCCGTGCTAGTCGCCAGGTCTGACCATTCCATATACGATCCATTATCAATGGGTCTTTGGTTCCAGCATCCAGGAATTGATCGAGTTCCAGTTCGCAGGCTGCCCGATAGATCGGTAATTCATTGGGATCTCTGGAGCGACAAAAGAAATAGAAAGATAAGATGCGCTCCACAGGGTCTCTCAAAAAGGTAAATGAATATCGGGTTGGCATAAAATATCGAGCGAAATCATAACCGAAATGCCCCGAAACAAACTGTTTGTCTTTGAACGCCTCGGGCTTGTGGTCGACATAATCCCCATGGCTAATAGTGCTATAGCCATAATGTTTCCAGGCCAGATCAACGATGGATGTGCCGGCGGTTTTTTGAATGTGCATGAATACGGCTGGTATAGGTTCACTATTCATGTGCGGAATATTGCCCGTTAGACCGTTTTTTTCTGCGAACCTGTCTCTTGGTGTTGGCGGCCACCATTTTATAGGAACCTCTCGGCCTGTTTTAGCGGGGATGCAATCAGGTCTTTACCAGACAATTGAGGCACTATGTTAGCAGGCCACTGTATTGCTATTTCCTCATCATTCCAAATTATGCTGCGCTCGTATTCGGGTTCGTAGTAATCACTTGTTTTGTAAAGAAACTCAGCGGTTTCGGATAGCGTTAAAAAGCCGTGAGCAAAACCCTCGGGAATCCATAGCTGTTTTTTGTTTTCAGCAGAAAGGGTTTCACCAATCCATTGGCCATAGGTGGGGGAATTTTCGCGGATATCCACGGCAACATCGAACACTTCGCCCTCTGCTACACGGACTAATTTCCCCTGAGCTTTGGGTGGTAGCTGATAGTGCAGGCCACGTAGCACACCTTTAACTGATTTTGAATGGTTATCCTGAACAAAGTCTGGACTTAGTCCGGTCGCGTCTTCAAAGTCTTTTTGATTAAAGCTTTCATAAAAAAAACCGCGCTCATCACCAAATACTTTGGGCTCGATGAGGATAACGTCGGGAATGGCGAGGGCTGTGAACTTCACTATAAGGGGCCCTGTTTTAATACCTGCATTAAGTACTTCCCATAACTATTTTTAAGCATGGGTTCGGCTAATTTCTCCATAGTGGTCTCATCAATCCATTGTTGGTGGAAAGCAATTTCCTCTGGGCAGGCGATTTTCAAGCCCTGCCGGTGCTCAATAGTTTGGACAAACTGGTGGGCTTCGAGCAGGCTTTCGTGGGTGCCTGTGTCTAGCCAGGCATAGCCTCTTCCCATCAGTTCTACCGACAAAGCCCCCTGTTCCAGATAGAGGAGGTTGAGGTCAGTGATTTCCAATTCTCCCCGCGGTGAGGGAGTTATTTGCTTGGCGTACTCAACCACTTTGTCGTCATAAAAATAGAGGCCAGTGACGGCGTGATTTGATTTGGGGGCGACAGGTTTTTCTTCCAGGCCGGTGACCTGTCCATTCTGGTCAAATTCGGCTACGCCGTAGCGCTCGGGATCCTGGACATGGTAGGCGAAAATTGTTGCGCCCTGGCAACGTTGATCGGCCGATTTAAGCAGTGAGTCGAGTGAGTGACCATAGAAAATATTATCCCCCAGCACCAGAGCAGATGGAGAGCCGTTTAAGAAATCTTCGCCAATGATGAATGCCTGGGCGAGGCCATCTGGCGATGGCTGTACTGCATATTGAATATCTAAACCCCACTGGGAGCCGTCACCGAGCAAGTCTTGATAGCTGGAAATGTCACGGGGTGTCGATATTAATAATAGTTCTCTTATCCCCGCTAACATGAGCGTCGACAAGGGGTAGTAGACCATAGGTTTATCGAATACCGGCAGCAATTGCTTGGAGATCACCTTGGTAGAAGGATAAAGTCGGGTGCCGGAGCCTCCTGCCAGAATTATGCCTTTGCGATTCATCAAGTTTCCTGGGTAGCTAGTTCGGTGACTAATCTTTTTACGTGAGTTTGCCACTGTGGCAGGTAAACGCCAAAGGCATCCGTTAGTTTTTGTGTGTCGAGTCGCGAGTTTTCTGGACGCGTGGCAGATACCGGATATTCGTCGGCAGCAATAGGCTCGATGCATTCTGGCGTAACTCGCAAGGTTATACCGAGAGCCTGTGCCTCGCTGACCACGTACTTAGCGAAGCCATGCCAGCTGGTTTCGCCGGTCGGAGTAAGGTGGTATATGCCAGCGGCTTGTTCAGCAAAGACATTGTCTTGAGTAAGGCGATAGAGGCAGAGGCTGGTTATGTCTGCAATGAGTTCTGCACTGGTCGGTGCGCCGAATTGGTCCGACACCACTCTGAGTTGATCTCGCTCACGGGCAAGTCGCAACATGGTTTTTACAAAGTTAGCGCCGCGACGGGCAAAGACCCAGCTGGTGCGAAAAATAAGGTGTTTGCAGCCGCTCTTAACTATGGCTTCCTCTCCCCGGAGTTTGCTGGTGCCATATACAGACAAGGGATTGGGCCGGTCGGCTTCCGTATAAGGCCCTGATTTACTGCCATCGAAAATATAGTCGGTGGAGTAGTGGATCAACCAGGCGTTGAGGCGTTTTGCCTGGTCTGCTATCAGGCTCACCGCTTCAGTATTGATGCGGTGAGCTCTGTCGGCTTCGGATTCTGCCTTATCCACAGCGGTGTAGGCGGCGGCATTAACAATGATATCGGGCGAAAATTCACGAAGGGTGGTTTGAAGTTGATCAAAATCTTCCAGGTTAGCCGATTGCCTGTCGCAGGCCTTGAGCCGACTGAGAGGAGCCAGCGAGCGCTGTAGTTCCCAGCCAACCTGGCCGTTAGCACCCAGCAGAAGGATCTTCATTCGTATTGTTGTCCAATCCAGTTTTGGTATTCGCCGCTAGTGACGTTGTTTACCCAGGTTTGATTGTCCAGATACCACTGTACTGTTTTGCGAATGCCAGACTCGAAAGAGTGGACTGGACGCCATTTGAGATCACGTTCGATCTTGCCAGCATCAATAGCATAGCGCTGGTCGTGTCCGGCGCGATCTTTGACGTAAGTGATTTGTGAGGCGTAGGAGATATTGTCCGGCCGAGGTCTTAGTTCATCCAGAAGAGCACAGAGGGTCGTTACTACTTCAAGGTTGGTTTTCTCGTTGATACCGCCAATATTGTAGATTTCACCGGGTGTTCCAGCTTCGAGTACTCGCCTGATGGCAGAGCAATGATCACTTACATAGAGCCAGTCGCGAATATTAGTACCATCACCATAGATAGGAAGGGCCTGGCCCGCCAATGCGTTATGAATGATCAGCGGGATGAGTTTTTCTGGAAATTGATAGGGGCCGTAATTGTTTGAGCAATTGGTGGTGACAACGGGCAACTCATAGGTGTGGTG
>JAUUYV010000284.1 GCA_030590275.1 Porticoccaceae bacterium | reverse complement strand
CGTGCTGTGCTTCACCGCATGAATACTATCCCAGGGCAGGGCGTATTTCTGGCTACTTTCGCCGATTTCATCCTGGCTGTAATAGGAAGGGAATTCTATATCCGGGATCACACCGCGATGCTGAGTACTGTTACCTGACACCCGGTAGAATTTTGATTCGGTAAACTTTAATTGACCCTGTTTTAAAGGAGCCATAACCTGGACAGTACCTTTGCCGAAGCTAGGACTACCTATTACCAGAGCTCGGCCATAATCCTGAATAGCGCCGGCAAAAATCTCTGATGCTGAGGCACTCAAGCGATTGACTAAAACAATAAGGGGGCCGTTATAAAATGGTCTTCTACGAGAACGCTGATCTCGTGATATTCGCTGATTGGCATGCCTTATCTGTACCACCGGGCCGGGATCAATAAACAGGTCGGTGAGGGCGGTTGCCTCTAACAATGAACCTCCACCATTGTTTCTTAAGTCCAGAATTACACCGTGAACTTGCTCTTGCCGCAGTTCTATCAATAGTTTCTGTACATCTCGGGTAGTACTTTTAAAGTCCGGATCACGTTTTCGGTAGGCCTCAAAATCCATATAAAAAGCCGGTACTTTAATCACCCCAAAGCGAAAAATATCGTCCGCAACTGGGAATTCCAGCACTTCGCTATGGGCCGCTTGTTCCTCCAGCCGAACCTTCTCTCTTACAATCACTACCACCTGGCTCTTGTCCGAGCCTTCTGACGCGCCCGAAATGATCTCCAGGCGCACCATGGTCTCTTTTTTACCGCGTATCAGCGCCACCACTTCGTCGAGGCGCCAGCCAATGACATCAACCCACTCACCTTTTTTACCCTGGGCGACGCTGATAATTTTATCGCCAGCACGTAAAGTCGCCTCCTTATCGGCAGGTCCAGCCGGCACTATACGCACCACTTTGGTGTATTCATCCTCCCGCTGTAACACAGCCCCGATGCCCTCAAGGGACAAAGACATAGCAATATTGAAGTTTTCGAGCATACGAGGTGATAGATAGCTGGTGTAGGGGTCATATATTTCGGTCAATGCATTGATAAAAAACTGGAACGCATCCTCGCTATCTTGCTGATTTAATTGCCTTATTTGATTTTTATAGCGTTTTATCAACAACTCCTTCGCCGGCATTAACTCCTTGCCCGAAAGCGTCAGCCTCAGTAAGGCGTCTTTTATACGTTTGCGCCAGTAATCTGCTGAAATATGTGGAGACGCAGCCCATATCCGGTTGTCTGTATCAATTTCAATGGTTTCAAAGCGTTCAAAATCGAAGCTATAGTCGCTTTCTAACAACGCTACATTGCTGGTTAAGCGCTCAACCATACGAGACCGAAAACGATTGTAGATATCGAAGCCTGGGGCCAAATTTGCATCTAATAGCGCATCATCAAGGCTTGATCGATAAGCCAGAAATTCGTCAATATCCGCCTGAGTAAGGTAACTCTTTAAGGGATCAAGATTATCTGTGTAATTATCAAATAGTCGCGCCGAGAGATTATCGTCCAGCGCTAACTTTCGATAATGATGCTCGGAAAGCTTGGTGATTATCTCCTTAGCAGTTTTTGCCTGGGCAGATGTGTATTGAAGTGGTTCAACACTGGCATTAACCAGGGCAACGACAAGAAGCGAAGCCAATAAAGCGAAGACATTACGCATAGATAATTCTGTTCCTAACTAACGCGAAAGATGACTAATAGGGGAGACTAACTTAATTGTTGGCGCTAGCGGCTAATATAATGGATGCAAGGCTATTTATCGATGTGATATTTCTACTGCCTACCTAATTTAACATAATATACATTATGCGCATTTGAGGTTTGGGTGGGCTGGGGGTTCAAATGCCTTCATAGCTCGAATGAACATCTAATGCTATCAACGATAGTTCGCAACTGTCCCTTGCTATCTCCTGTGGTGTATTCATTTATGCCTCCTCAGCTTTATGTTAGTTTTGTGTTTGAAGTAATCGTTCCCCAGGAACAAGCCTTTCGCCAGCGAGCGGTACGAATTAAAGATGTTGCTAGCCAGCGGGATATCCCAAGCGCATTTGACGTAAAGAGTGCCTATAACGCCGCCTGGTACGATCTTGGTACCGTCATGAATGAAGGCGGCACAGGAATAAACCGAGTTACACAAATAAATTCAGTCAAAACCAGAGACCAACTGATGACCAACCCTCCTCCCACCTCTACTTCTCCAGTCATTATGCACGGCATGAAAATGCCCGATGTCGCCACCTGGTCAGAGCGAGTCACAGTAGCACTAGGTCAAAACCCAGGCTCTTTCACCGGACCCGGCACCAATACCTACCTGGTTGGCACTGGGTCGAATCGTATTCTTATCGATACCGGAGACGGTCGAACAGAATACCTCGCCGTCCTTGACCGCGCCCTCGAACAGGCTGAATGCGGGATACAGGAGATTATACTGACTCACGGCCACGGCGACCATTTAGGCGGTGTCAAAAATATTCATAAGCGCTATGGTCGATGCCCGGTCAGCAAAATGCCATGGCCGGAAATTGATGGTGGATACCCGTTCCAGATCACCCCGCTTCAGGACGCTTGCATCATCGAAACTCAGGGCGCCCGCCTGCACGGAATTCATACCCCCGGCCATGCCCCAGATCACCTATGTTTTATGCTCGAACAGGAGCAGACACTATTTACCGGTGATAACGTCCTCGGTGTTGGTACCACGGTGATCCCCACTGATACAGGCGACCTGGCCCAATATATGACTTCTTTAACACGCTTGCTGGAGCGCAAACCGGTAGCAATTTACCCGGCCCATGGCCCCTTTATCGAAGATGGGGTAGGCAAGCTAGAGGAGTATATTGCCCACCGATGGCGGCGTGAGGAACAGATTCTGGCCGCCCTCGCTGAAGGCGTTCACCAAATCGACGCCATGGTAAAGATTATCTACGCAGCCTACCCAAGCTTTTTATATGCTGCCGCAGGGCAGTCTGTCTGCTCTCACCTGCTTAAGCTCGAACGAGAAGCCAGGGTACGGCGAGATGGTCGATTCGATGCCCTCCCCACCCAGGCGAGCTGGTATCCAGTGCCCCTACAATAATTATCGATAATCACCGTGAGCCCACGACCAAATCCGTCTGAGGAGAAATATTTTCAAACCAAAATAATATGTAAAAACAATATTGCCTGCTTGGATGGTGAATCAACAATTACGAAGAAAAAGCCGTCTTAACAAGCGCAAGCAGGCGGACTGGCGTACCGCCAGTCGCTGTTGCGGGCGTTATGTGAATGTACGTGGAATCGAGTTGATGGAAGGTTGAGCGGT
>JAUUYV010000064.1 GCA_030590275.1 Porticoccaceae bacterium | reverse complement strand
TCCTGATGCGTAAAGATCCGCCTTTCGACAGCGAGTATGTTTATAGCACTTACCTCCTTGAAGCTGCAGAAACCCAGGGGGTTTTGGTCGTTAATCGACCCCAAAGCCTACGTGACTGCAACGAAAAAATCTTCGCTACTCGCTTCCCCCAATGCACGCCTCCCTTACTGGTTAGTAGAGATCCCGAGCGCCTACGGGCCTTCCATAAAGAACATGGCGATGTGATATACAAACCCCTGGACGGTATGGGTGGCACAGGTATTTTCCGGGTACGTGAGGGCGACTCCAACCTCAGCGTCATTCTCGAGACTCTGACAAACATGGGCGCCTGCACTATTATGGCCCAGCGCTATATTCCCGAGATCACTAAGGGCGATAAACGCATTCTCATGGTGGACGGGGAAGCAGTGCCGTATTGCCTGGCCCGTGTTCCGGCAGTAGGCGAGCTACGAGGAAACCTGGCCGCGGGAGGCCGTGGTATTGTGCAGCCCTTAAGTGATCGTGATCACTGGATTGCCGATCAGGTTGCTCCCAGCCTAAAACAACGAGGCTTACTCTTTGTGGGCCTGGATGTAATTGGCGACTACCTTACTGAAATTAACGTTACCAGCCCAACCTGCGTACGAGAGATCGATCGGGAACAGAACACCCGGATTGGTCACCTCCTGATAGACGCTATCGAGAGCCGCCTAAGCTAATGGCGATAGATATTAGCTTCCCGCAAACCTTTGAAAACCACGATAATGACCGCCTTGGTTTTGCCATGATGGTGGCGCTGGCAGTCCATGCCATGCTCATTTTCGGAGTTGGATTCAAGCTCGCCCAGGACCCTCCTGCAGCCCAGTCTATGGAAATCACCGTGGCGTTGAGGCAATCCCGATCAGAACCAGAAGAAGCCGACTATTTAGCTCAGGTCAACCAGGAAGGCAGTGGAGAAGAACTGGAGAAGCAAGAGATCACCACGGATCAAATGCCCGAATTTAATGATTCAGTCTGGCGGGAAACAGACGCACTGGCGCCCCAGGAACAAGCGCAAATTACTGGCGAGGAACAGCGTGCACCAGTTGTTACTAGCACTGCGGAAAGCGCTGAATCGAACCCCGACAACATTTTACCTAAGGACATAGAAACAGCTGCTCAGGAGAATCAACCACTGTCATCCGCTGCCCAGGAAATCGCCAGCCTACGTGCTCGCCTGGATCGCGCTCGACGACATTACGCTAAAATCCCCAAAATATTACGATTGACGTCGGCGAGCACCAAAGCTGCAGAGCACGCCTCCTATCTCAATTATTGGGTGGCGCGAGTGGAGGAAACCGGCAATCTCAATTATCCCGAAGAAGCCCGTATAAATCGTATTTTTGGCAAGCTCAGAATCGTCGTTGTTCTGCTCCCCGATGGTAGCGTGGAGGATATCGAGATACGTCAAAGTTCTGGATACAGAATACTAGATCAAGCAGCCATACAAACAATCAGGCTCGCATCGCCTTTTGCCGCGTTCCCGCCTGAAATGATTAAATTCGACAAAATTGAAGTTATTCGAACCTGGCACTTTGTGCCAGGCAACCGCATAGAGACTCGATAAAACATGACGTGTTTAACCCTGACGCCAATACTGTGAACACAACAAACTCTTTGACGAGCTTGAGTAACCACTTTCTTATTGCCATGCCTGGCATGGTAGACCCTTCGTTCACCGGTTCCATGGTTTATGTGTGCAACCATAGTAAAGAGGGAGCAATGGGGCTCACGGTTAACCGCGCCCTCGATGTCGCGTTACGAACGCTATTTGAACAGCTCGGCTTACCCTGTAGCGGGGATACCGCCGATCAAGCTCTGCTCAATGGCGGCCCAGTGCAACAGGGCTGGGGGTTTGTACTGCACCCAAATAGCAATAAAAGTTGGCAATCGACCCAGAAAATCGGCAGCAATATTAGCTTAACATCCTCTCGAGATATTATTGAAGACATCGCCAGTAATAGCGGAGCTCCAGAACACCACCTCATTGTTTTAGGTTATGCCGGCTGGAGTGCAGGTCAGCTAGAAGCAGAATTACTGGAAAATGCGTGGCTCACGGTGCCCGCCGACCCCATATTCCTGTTTGATACCCCCCTGGAGCAACGAGCCGACCGTGCCGCTACTAGCATCGGTGTTGAGCTGTCAAAGCTGAGTAACCATGCCGGGCACGCCTGATACTCCCGCTCAAACTCTATTAGGGTTTGATTTCGGTACTGCTCAAATTGGAGTCGCGGTGGGGCAGACAGTGACGGCCAGTACACGCGGTTTATGTGTATTGAAAGCCCATGATGGTCGACCAGACTGGACACAAATAACTACCCTGGTGACAGAATGGCAGCCGAGTATGTTACTCGTAGGCCTGCCTCTCAATATGGATGGCAGTGAAAGCGAGTTTTGTCGACGATGCCGAAAATTTGCAAGACGGCTGACTGCTCGTACCGGCCTAAAAGTCGTCATGGTGGACGAACGACTATCCACAGCCATCGCTAAATCAGAACACTGGCAAACCCCACGTACTCAGCATAACAAACCTATGAGTGGTAAGAGGGGCAATAGTCGCTTGCGCCGAGCGGCAAATCATAATTACCGCGATAACCCTATAGATGCTGAAGCAGCCGCACTTATTATGCAAACCTGGCTCAACGAGCCAGAGTGCGGTCTCGAGCCTTGAGGCAGGTGGGGTTTAGCACACCTCGATGATTAACGTTGATACATCTGAATGTTTTCGTCGTCGTTCTCGCTCATCTCAATCTCATCGGCCGCTTCATCCAGGTAACCGGAGTCGGTTTCAGCTTCTAGCTTGATCATCAGACGTAGGTCATTTTTCGAATCCGCTGCGGCTAATGCGTCCTCATAGGACACCTCGCCCTCGATATAGAGTTTATACAGCGCCTGATCAAAGGTTTGCATGCCCTGTTCGGAGGACCGGGTCATTAATTCTTTGAGCTTGTGGACATCGCCTTTGCGAATAATGTCTGAAGCAAGAGGTGTATTGATAAGAATTTCAATGGCAGCGCGCCGCCCACTACCATCAACGGTAGGTATAAGTTGTTGAGCAACAATAGCACGCAAGTTAAGTGACAAATCCATCCATAGTTGAGAGTGTCGTTCAGCAGGGAAGAAATGCTGAATGCGGTCAAGTGCCTGGTTTGCGTTATTGGCGTGCAAAGTGGCTAGTACCAGGTGGCCGGTTTCAGCAAAAGTGATCGCGTTTTCCATGGTTTCGGTAGAGCGAATCTCACCAATCAAAATGACATCTGGGGCCTGTCTCAGAGTATTTTTCAAGGCTACTTCAAACGATTCGGTGTCGATACCAACCTCCCTTTGGGTCATGATGCAGCCGGCGTGCTCGTGGACAAATTCGATCGGGTCTTCGATGGTAATAATGTGGCCCCTACTGTTGCGATTACGGTACGCAATTAACGAGGCTAAGGAGGTAGATTTACCGGTACCGGTGGCGCCAACGAAAAAGATAATGCCACGTTTGGCCATCACCAGCTCTTCCAGGATGGGTGGTAAGGAGAGCTCCTTACTCGTTGGAATATCAGTTTCGATGCGTCGCAGCACCATACCAACCTCGTTACGCTGATAAAAAGCACTAACCCGAAAACGCGCGCCCTCTACCTGATCAGAGGTGATCGCAAAATTGAGTTCGAGCTGCTCATTAAATTCAGTCTTTTGACTCTCACTCATCACACTTTCCACTAATGTTCTCGCAGAAGTACTGTTGAGCGATGTTTTGCCGACTGGCAGAATCTTTCCGTTAATTTTGATACTAGGCGGTACGCCTGCCGTCACAAATAAATCAGAGGCTTGCTTGTCGACCATCAGTTTTAACAGGGTATCTATTTCCACACCGTCTTCTCCACTATGTCATAGCCCATGGCGTTTATAGATCCACTCTGGGCAAATAAGTATTCTTTGGCTAAAAATCATCCGGTATTTTCGCTTTTTCTCTAGCCGTTTCTTTCGTAATAAGTTTTTGATCCACCAGACGATGTAAACATTGGTCCATTGTTTCCATCCCCAGAGATGCGCCAGTCTGAATAGCAGAGTACATCTGGGCTATTTTGTCTTCCCGAATAAGGTTTCGAATCGCAGAAGTACCACGCATGATCTCGTGGGCAGCCAGTCGTCCACCGCCGATTTTCTTCATTAAAGTTTGTGCAACTACCGCCTGCAGGGATTCCGACAACATGGAGCGCACCATAGCTTTCTCGGTAGCAGGAAAAACGTCCACTACGCGGTCAATGGTTTTAGCTGCCGAGGTAGTATGGAGCGTGCCAAACACCAGGTGGCCGGTTTCTGCTGCTGTCAGTGCAAGACGAATAGTTTCCAGGTCGCGCATTTCGCCAACCAGAATGATATCGGGATCTTCCCGCAAGGCCGAGCGTAACGCTTCGCCAAAACCGTGGGTATCTCTATGGACTTCTCGCTGGTTCACCAGACATTTCTTCGATTCGTGAACAAATTCAATGGGGTCTTCGATGGTAAGGATATGCTCGTACTTATTTTCGTTAATGTAGTCGATCATTGCCGCGAGTGTGGTTGATTTACCCGAGCCTGTGGGGCCGGTAACTAGTACAATACCCCGAGGAGTCGCGCAAATATCACGAAACACCTGCCCCATACCAAGATCATCCATGGTCAAAACCTTGGAGGGGATCGTTCTGAACACGGCACCAGCCCCCCGGTTCTGATTAAAGGCGTTGACCCGGAAACGTGCGACACCGGGTATTTCGAACGAAAAGTCTGTCTCGAGAAACTCCTCAAAATCGCGGCGCTGCTTATCGTTCATGATTTCGTAAATTAGGCCATGCACCTGCTTGTGTTCCATAGCCGGCAGGTTAATCCTGCGCACGTCACCGTCGACACGAATCATGGGCGGCAGACCCGCTGACAGGTGGAGGTCAGAAGCACCTTGTTTGGCACTGAAGGCCAACAATTCTGTAATATCCATTCGTGGTCCCTGTTTCCCAGCGGCTATATCCCCTCTGGAAAATTGTTAACAAAGTACTCGAAGTATATGATTAATATAGCCGAAAATATAATCCTTCTACATCAAAAAGTTAACCATACAGCGGCACTAGTTGACAGGAATGCCAACACCATCAACATTGTGGCCGCCAGCAAGGGTCAAAGTGTCGCCAGGATCCGTGAGGCCTACGCTGGCGGACTCAGAAATTTTGGAGAAAATTATTTGCAGGAGGCTCAGGTAAAAATGGATCAACTGCTTGATCTGGCAATTAGCTGGCATTTTATCGGACCCGTTCAATCCAATAAAACGGCGGTGCTGGCGCAGCGCTTTGACTGGATCCACTCAGTTGATCGTTTTCGGATAGCCGAACGTTTGAGCCGTCAGCGGCCCGATCATTTACCTCCCCTGCAAATTTGCCTGCAAGTTAATATCGACTCTGAAATATCGAAAAGCGGCGTTATACCAAAGCTATCAGCGGAGTTGGCCGAGGCGGTATGTGAACTGCCCAGACTCAGATTACGTGGCTTAATGGCTATTCCCAGGCCTCGCGTCAGGGTAGAAGAACACGTCCAGCCCTTCCACGCACTTGCTAAATTGCTGGCCGACATCAAATCCCGGTCGCCGAAGTTGGCCGCTTTGGATACACTATCGATGGGCATGTCCGGCGATCTGGTAGCGGCAGTTAAGGAAGGCGCAACTCTGGTGCGAGTAGGCACTGCTATCTTTGGACCTCGCGAAGCGTCGCCACACAAACTCTCGCCGCACAAATAAGGGTATAAAGTGAATCACACCAAACTGGTATTTATTGGGGGTGGCAATATGGCCGCTAGTTTGATCGGGGGACTGGTGGGCAAAGGCTGGGACCCTGAACAAATAACAGCTTGCGATCCAGCTGCCGAGGCGCGATCAAGATTAGCGGAACAATATGGCGTCAAGGTCAGTGGGGACAACCCCTCCAGCGTATCATTAGCCGATGTTGTCATTTTGGCGATCAAGCCACAGGTGGTCACCGAAGTCCTGGCAGGAATCGCAACTAGCCTGGAACACCGCCCACTGATTATCTCCATTGCTGCCGGTATCCCCGTAGCTTTATTAAACCATCTTATGGCGGGGCAAGCCCCCGAACTACCCATCGTACGTTGCATGCCTAACACCCCGGCTTTACTACAGGTAGGAGCCACCGGGCTGTACGCGACGGGATCCGTAAGTTCCGACCAGCGGCAGTTAGCTGAAGATATACTCGCTGCTGTCGGCACCACCGCCTGGGTCGACGAAGAGATCCTCATCGATGCAGTAACTGCCGTCTCCGGTAGCGGGCCAGCGTATTTTTTTCTGGCGATGGAAGCCATGATCAAGACGGGAAACAAACTGGGCCTGGCACCGAAAGTGGCCCGCGAACTGACCCTGCAAACCGCACTGGGGGCTGCACGCATGGCGCTGGAGAGCGATGTCGGTGTAGCAGAGTTGCGACGTCGAGTTACTTCTCCGGGTGGGACCACAGAGGCCGCCTTGAAAGCCTTTGAGCAACAAGGTTTACTCCACCTGTTCGAAACCGCAATGACTGCGGCATACGACCGCTCGCGAGAGATGGGTAGTGAGGCGAGCAAGAACCAAAATAACTGAGTGGACGGAATTAAAATGCCTGATGCCACTAAAAACGGAGAAAAAATCTTTGAATACTATGCTTGATATCAGCCTGTACATACTACAGGGGCTCGGTGGCTTACTGGTTGTAGCCTTTTTGCTACGCTTTTTAATGCAGCTCAGCAGAACCAGTTTTTACAATCCAATCGCTCAGACGATCTATAAGATTACACACTTTCCAGTCAATGGCCTTGGCAAAATCCTGCCACCCGTTCGAACCTTTAACAGTGCAAGTTTGGCGCTCACCCTGATCCTTGAGTTTATTATTGTCCTGGCAAGCTTTTTACTTGTAGGAGGCGCACTTAGTAATCTTTTATATCCGGCGTTATGGGCTGTGATTGGGGTTGTGTCCATGACCCTGAATATTTATTTATATGGCATTTTGGTCGTAGTGATAGTGAGCTGGGTCGCTCCACATTCTCAACATCCGGTAATCACATTGATCTGGCAACTGGTTGACCCGATCATTGCTCCGGCTAGGAAGTTGATTCCCCCTGTAGGCGGGCTAGATCTATCGGTAATGGTGGTAGCTTTCGGCATCGGGATGCTACACATTATTCTGAGCAACCTTGCACAGACTCTTGCTTTGGTCCCGAGACTAGTGCCGGGAATTTAAATTGTTTTTAGTATTATAAGTCTTAAGATCAGGCTGCTCGATTACCATGGCCCATTTTGAGTGGCACGATGATTCCACTTTATTATTGTTTTGTCGGGTACGGACAAATACAAAAAGTAAGGCATTTGGCGGCATCCACTACACCCAGAGCAGCGCCCAAAACGGTCACAGCACAGCGCAAGTTGAGCGCATCGATATTCGCATTCAGGCACCTCCACAAAAGGGTCGGGCTAATGCCCTTTGATTCGGTTTTTGGCGGACGCATTTGACGTACCGAAAAGCTCTGTTACCCTGATTAAGGGTCCTGGCAGTCGAGATAAAACCGTATCGATTTTTAAGCCAGGAAAACTTCCAGCGGCTGCCCGTATTGGTTTAAGCCATGAACAGCATTCATAGGTGCTTGCACCTATGACAAGCGCTCTTTAAAGTTGCCACTAGTTTAGGAGCACACGCCGTACAATGCCGGAAAAACCCGTCAAGCAAGCCGACCTTTCTGTCGGTCTTGTTAGCCCCGAAACCTATGGTTTTGAAGAGCCCCTGGCTTTGAGTTGTGGCAGGATTCTGCCCTCTTTTGAGCTGGTGGTGGAGACCTACGGCCGCTTGAACACCGCAAAATCAAACGCGGTATTAATTTGTCACGCTTTGAGTGGCAACCATCATGCGGCTGGCTATTATTCGGACGAGGATAACAAGCCTGGATGGTGGGATGACTTTATCGGCCCAGGCAAAGCTATTGATAGCAACCATTTTTTTA
>JAUUYV010000288.1 GCA_030590275.1 Porticoccaceae bacterium | reverse complement strand
GGATAATAGCGCGCCAGTTCACAAGCTCTTACTAGAAACTGCTCCTTAGAGCCTCCGTCTCAAAGATCTGTGTTTAAAGGATCTGGGACCTTAAAAAGATCAAACACTTCGAAGCAATGATCTTAACTATCGGTAGTAGCGGCCTTTCGTTCACGTAGTAGCGACCTTTCGTTCACGTAGTAGCGACCTTTCGTTATTGTTGTAACGCCCCCTTCGCTTAGGACTTATCCATGGTTCAAACTACTCTGCACGCTCTTGGTCGAAACTTTCTCGGCAACTCACCTAACTGGTACAAAAACACCATCGTAGCGTTTTTGCTTATCAATCCTGTGTTGTTGTTGCCCGAAGTTGCGGGGCCATTTATCACCGGCTGGATATTGATAGCTGAATTTATTTTCACTCTGGCTATGGCGCTAAAGTGCTATCCCTTACAGCCTGGCGGACTACTTGCCATCGAAGCAATTGTACTCGGTATGGCCAGTCCAGAGACGGTCTATCACGAAGCAGTATCTAACTTTGAAGTTATTCTACTACTGATGTTTATGGTCGCTGGCATTTATTTTATGCGCGACCTACTTCTATTTGTATTCTCAAGGGTTTTGTTGGGAGTTAAATCTAAGCCACTGTTATCACTTATCTTTTGCTTTTTTGGAGCGATTTTATCAGCCTTCCTGGATGCCCTAACAGTAACGGCTGTCCTAATCAGCGTATCCCTCGGGTTTTATTCGGTTTATCACAAGGTAGCCTCGGGTGTTCACTTTACTGCCGATGACCACGATTTTGGAACAGATGACCAGTTACACGATTATCGTCGAGAGGACCTGGATAAGTTCCGCGCGTTTTTGCGTACCCTTATCATGCACGGCGCTGTAGGGACAGCGTTGGGCGGTGTTACCACCCTGGTGGGAGAACCCCAGAACCTGTTGATCGCGGAAAAAGCCGGATGGGACTTTGTTGAATTTTTTCTCATGATGGCGCCCGTCACAATCCCCGTGTTGTTTGCCGGTTTTGCCACCTGCGTAGCCCTCGAATTTCTGGGCTGGTTTAGTTACGGCCATAAACTGCCCGAGGCCGTGCGCGAGATCCTTGACGAATACAACGACTACGAAAACTCTAACCGTAAGGACTCGGACAAAGTTGCTCTGGTAGTTCAGGCCATCGTTGCCATAATCCTGGTGCTTGGTCTTGCCTTTCACCTCGCTGCCGTCGGTTTAATTGGGCTCCTGGTCATTGTCTTACTCACGGCCTTTAACGGCATTGTCGAAGAACACCAGATCGGTAAAGCCTTTGAGGAAGCCTTACCCTTTACCGCCCTATTAATTGTCTTTTTTGCCATTGTTGGGGTCATTCACGAGCAACATCTGTTTTCGCCGATCATTGACTCTGTACTGGCTATGGAGGTCTCATCTCAGCCCACCGTATTCTTTCTCGCGAATGGACTACTATCAGCGATGAGCGACAACGTATTTGTGGCAACGGTCTATATTAACGAAGTCAAAGCTGCGCTGGATGCCGGCGATATCAGCCGTGAACACTTTGACAAATTAACCATTGCTATTAACACCGGAACCAACCTGCCCAGCGTCGCTACCCCCAATGGGCAGGCGGCATTTTTATTTTTATTAACCTCTGCATTAGCACCATTGATCCGTCTCTCTTATGGCCGCATGGTTATCATGGCGTTACCCTATACCATTGTGATGACCAGCGTAGGGCTGATAGCCATTCAATTTATCTGAGCCAGAACAGCTCCCGCGCGCCTCGTATTAGAGCGTGGATATGTGGATACTAAGAAGGAAAGGCGGGGGTATGAGTGTGAAAGAGATAAAACCAGACAATATAACTAGCCATACAGGAGTGTAATAATCATCGCTCCTGTTCTAACCACAGGCAGCGGCCACCGCTCGCATCGTTAACCACACCAAGCTTTTCTCGATGAGCGCTAACTTCTTCCGCATTGGCGACAATAACCTTCATTGCTGGGCGTCGACCTTCCAAATGCTGATTGCTCGCTTGGTGGTCTATACCATCCATCGGAGCATCACCCCCCAGGCCCAGGGACACCTGACCTCCTGTCATGGCTAAATACACATCGGCCAGGATCTCGGCGTCAAGCAAGGCGCCATGCAATTCTCGTTGCGAGTTATCGACGTCATAACGCTTACAGAGTGCGTCGAGATTATTCTTTTGACCGGGATGAAGACGGCGGGCCAACAGCAGGCTATCTACAATTCCGTGGCTTTCTTCCATCGGAGCTACGTCCTGAGAAAGTTTTCCAAATTCGTGATTGAGAAAACCAACATCAAATGACGCATTGTGAATCACCAACTCTGCACCATCGACGAAAGCCAGGAACTGATCAGCTATCTGTTCAAAAAAAGGCTTATCAAGTAGGTCATCGCGACTGATACCATGCACACTCTGTGCACCGGCATCGATGTCCCGGTCAGGATTGATGTACTGATGAAAATGGCGACCGGTTAATCGACGACCAATTATCTCAACACAACCAATCTCGATAATTCGGTGGTCACGTTCCACTTCCAGACCGGTAGTTTCAGTATCGAGTACCACTTGGCGCACTTACTAACCCTCCCTTTTCATAATTAATTCGTCGATACCCTGGTTAGCCAACTGATCGGCTATCTCGTTTTCTCTATGTCCACTATGGCCTTTAACCCAATGCCAGGACACCTTATGGTTGGATACTTCCTGGTCGAGCTGCTGCCATAAATCTACATTTTTGACCGGTTTTTTATTCGCGGTGCGCCAACCTCGAGCCTTCCAGCTCTTAATCCACTCGGTTATTCCCAGGCGAACATACTGAGAATCGGTCGTCAGTTCAATCACACAGGGCTCAGTTATAGCCGCGAGACCTTTTATGGCCGCCATCAGCTCCATGCGATTATTTGTAGTATCCGGAGCAGCACCATATAGCTGCTTTTCTATACTGCCAAAACGCAACAGAACACCCCACCCACCGAGCCCAGGATTACCGCGACAGGCTCCGTCGGTAAAAACTTCTACTCTCTTTACTTCTACTGGCATTCATACCTCTTTTCCCGGCCTACAGGTATGAGCTCCAGCACCCGTTCCCACCCCTTATCAACCTGGACGATTTTGAACCTGCAACAAACCCTTCGACCAGGCTTCATTATATCTCTATATTTCACG
>JAUUYV010000243.1 GCA_030590275.1 Porticoccaceae bacterium | reverse complement strand
CAATGACTGCAAACAGTCCTGAGTGTACTCAGCATATTCCAGGAGATAACTACTACAAACCCCATTTTTTCCGATAGTTTCCTCAAGACCGTCAATACCCTGCCAATTTAAAACTAGCCCGGGGCAAACGATTAGATAGTCGTAAGTTAATGAACTCCCAGAGTCGAGGATAAGTGCATTATTCCCCGGCTCAAGCTCAGAGACAGCCGATTTAAACCACCGAACCCCGAGGGGTAACACCCCCACCTCCCTGCGAACCGTGTCTTCGGGCTCAACGGTACCGGCAGCAACCAGTGAAAAAGCCGCCTGATAATAGTGCTTATCTGAAGGTTCAACGATCGCAACCTGGAGGCTGTTGTCACGCCTTAAAAGACTCGACCCTACAGCGATTCCCGCTGCTCCGCCGCCTATGATGATAATTTGATAATGTCCGCCTGACCTTATAGCTGCCATGCTAATCCCTCCTGGATATTAGTACTCCATCCCTATTTTTTTATAGATTCCTGCCACAAAATGCTGGATCGATGCCCGCAAGCTGGCCAGCGACATAAACCTGTGGCGCTAGTAGTGTCATTTTAAGACCTTCCGCCATACTTCTTTGCGCTTGCCTTAGCAAAATATGATCTCTAGGTCTTGCTGGAAAGCATAACAAACAGCTTAACGCCGTGTATATTACATATTTGTAATATCCTTAGATTCGAATGATCGGTCGACTTTTAATTACCTAGAAAACCTCTGGCGTTTGCCGGCCAGCCAATAGATCCTTATTATCGCGACAGACTGGCATCACTAAATACTCAATTGACGAAACCACAGCTATTCTCGACTCACTGTTATCAGCTCACCATTATCAAAAGGTGACCCCGTCACATTAGAAACCTAGAGGCTCACCATGACTAAGCAAGCAGATTTAAGCAATTTTTTACTCGATTACTGTGCCGCATTTCGACCGGGAGATATTCCGGGTGTGGCCAAATTCTACCAACTACCAGTAACGATGGTTTTTGGAGGACAGGTAACAATACTAAAAACTGAAGAGGAAATTATTGCCACTTTGCAGGCGATTATGAATAGCTTGATAGCTAAAAATTTCAAGCGCTCTCGCGTCGATCAACGCCATATCCACCAGCTCACAGAAAATACAGCTCTGATAAGCGCCAGCTTTTCCAGGCTAGATACAGAAGACGCCATACTGGAGCAACTGGGGGCAACCTACACCGTTATTGATAATGGCAGCGGCTATAAAATAGCGGTATTAGTGGCCCATGACACCCACACGGTTGTTGCCAGGCAAGTCGAACCTTAAAATAATGATCGTAAAAATTGCACACAGAAGTGTCGCATATAAACAATGAACGCCATTAGTTGCAGTCTCACCTAATACCAACTTAAACCAGCGTTCACAAAAAAGCCCGCGTCTAAGCAGGCTTTGAACTCATTGAAATATAGAGATTTTATGGTCGGAGCGGCCGGATTTGAACCGACGACCACCACACCCCCAGTGTGGTGCGCTACCAGGCTGCGCTACGCTCCGATAATGCTCTGTTTCAAGCTGTGCGCATCATACTTGATAAGGTTCTTAAGGCAAGAAAAACCATCACCTAGTCCTTAAGAACCTCTAAAACTTCTTCTAGCTCACTAATCGTCTGTTGGACTAGCTGGCGGGTCTGAGTTGCTTCTTCCTTTACACTCTCTCCGGTAAGGCGCTGGCGAGCACCCCCAATGGTAAAGCCCTGATCATATAACAGGGAGCGAATCTGGCGGATAAGCAGGACATCCTGACGTTGGTAGTAGCGCCGATTACCACGACGCTTTACCGGGCTGAGAGTTGGAAACTCCTGCTCCCAGTAACGTAATACGTGGGGCTTAACCTCACATAATTCGCTCACCTCCCCGATGGTAAAATAGCGCTTACCAGGGATGGTTGGTAACTCTTTGTTATTACTCGCTTCCAGCATACCTTTCTACCCTAACTTTCAATTTTTGACCTGGTTTGAAGGTGACGACTCGTCTCGCTTCAATGGGAATTTCCTCGCCGGTCTTTGGGTTCCTGCCTGGTCGAGTACTTTTATTGCGCAGATCAAAATTCCCAAAGCCAGACAATTTCACCTGTTCATTATTCTCAAGTGAAACCCGAATTTCTTCAAAGAAACATTCGACGATCTCTTTGGACTCTCGCTTGTTTAGCCCTAGCTCGTCGTACAACATTTCTGCGATATCTGCTTTGGTTAATGCACCCATCAATCAGCCTCTTAGTTGTGCAGAGCACCCTTGCGTTAAGGCAGTGACCACTGTTTCCACTGCTGAGTTCACCTCTGCGTCGTCTAGGGTGCGTGAATTGTCTTGAAAGGTCAAGCTCAATGCAATACTTTTCCTATTGTTTTCAAGGTGTTTGCCCTCATAGACGTCAAAAACCTTTAACTCATTGAGGTGCTTAGCATTGCTGTTTTCAACAATTGTCCGCAGCTTATCAAAAGACACATCCTGGCCCACCAACAGGGCAATATCACGCTTTGAGCTGGGAAACCGGGTGATTTCTGAGAACGCAGGTAATACCCCGCCGGTAATCGTGTCAATGTCGATCTCAAAGACAAATACACTTTGGTTGGTGCCCAGGAAGCTTTCTATATTCGGGTGTAACTTCCCAGCATAACCAATTGTTTTTAAAGAGCTATCAAGAATAATAATAGACTGCCCAGGTTGTAACGCTGGGTGCTCTCCTGCCTTAAAAGTTACCGAGCCATCGGCACCAGTAAAACTTAACAGTGCTTCCACATCACCTTTAAGATCATAAAAATCAACGGGGTCATTTTGGTTTGCCCAGCCTTCGCCATACCTGGAACCGGTGACAATACCGGCGATCATTTCTTGATGCCTCAGTTCATCGCCAGCAATAAACCGCTGCCCGGTTTCAAAAAGTCGTAAGCGTAATTGCTGACGATTAAGATTATGTTTGAGCGCCAGCAATAAACCCGTCAGCAATGACGTTCGCATCATGCTCATTTCGGCACTAATAGGATTACTTACTGGCACACCTGGATCCACCGGGTTGACCAGCTCCTGTAGCTCTGCATCCACAAAACTGTAAGTGATGGCCTCAAAATAATCCCGGCCGGTCATGAATTGCTTAATTTTTGCCAGGGGTGTGATTACTTCTTTGGGCACTGTTGTTTGCAGAGGCATATTCGGTGTTGCCACCGGTAATTTGTCGTAGCCATATATGCGGGCTATTTCTTCAATGAGATCAGCCTCGATCGATATATCAAAACGCCAGCTCGGGGACACGCACAACCAGCCCTCCTCGCTCACCTGTTCAACATGAATGCCCAGGCCTTCGAGCATATCGGAAACAAAGCTCTGCTCAAGATCCAGTCTTAGCTGCTGACTCAGACGGGTTTTACGTAGCAGTATGCGATGAGTTTCCGGTAAACAGGAACAATCTTCCATCACCACAGCCGGACCCGCCTGGCCACCCACTATGGCCAGTAACAGCTTGCTGGCCCGCTCAAGTGCGCGCAGAGGTAACTCGGGGTCTACTCCTCGCTCAAAGCGGTGGGATGAATCAGTATGCAGAGTATATTGTCGAGCCTTACCTGCGATGTTCAGCGGGTTGAAATGGGCACTTTCAAGAAAGATATTAGTGGTCTTGCCAGACACACCAGAACTGGCACCACCCATAATACCGGCCAATGCCAGGGGCCCGGACTGGTCGGCAATGACCAGAGTTTCTTCATCCAGGCGTGTGTCCGCTCCACCAATCAAGGTCAGGCTTTCGTCGGGTTTCGCCAGGCGCACATCGATTCCGCCCTCAAGGTTCTCCAGGTCAAAAGCATGCATGGGCTGGCCCAGCTCAAGCATGACGTAATTGGTCACATCGACGACAGCATCTATGGAGCGAATACCCCCACGCCGCAGTTTCTCCTGCAGCCATGAGGGTGATGGCTGGCTAATGTCTATACCCTCGATAACCCGCCCAACATAGCGTGGGCAAGCGTCAGGATTGGACAGCGTCACCGGGAATGTAGTCT
>JAUUYV010000172.1 GCA_030590275.1 Porticoccaceae bacterium | reverse complement strand
GCAGGATTGCACGGGGAAGATTATGTTTAACGTCTTTAACTTCTTCAGCCACGTCGACCATATCTTCGAAGCCAATAAAGGCGTAGAAAGAGAGGATCGATCCAAGGTAAATACCTCCCCAGCTGGTAATGTCGGTGGAGGGGATCAATTCAGTCCATCGGTCTGGGAAGGAGGATAAACTTTCACCGCTTACGGCAACTACCAGTAGTAATCCACCGATTTCAACCACAGTAATAATGCTTGCTATCATGACTGACTCTGCGATGCCCCATGAGGCAATGCCAGCAAGTAATACGGTCACTATCACGATCGCGATGAGACGATCTACATTGATGAATTGATGCAAATACCCTACAAAACCATTAACCAGTGCAGCGGCTGAAACCAATCCGGCAGCAATCACAAGAAGACCGATAATAATGGATAGGCGCTCAGAGGAAAATCCTTGCTTTACATACAAGGCCGCACCAGCCGCACGAGGAAAACGGCCGCACAGCTCGGCAAATGATATTGCCGTAAATCCTGCCAGTAGAGCAGCGATAAAGAATGAAACGGGAGCGTAGTATCCGGCGACATTGGCTATTTCGCCAACCAGGGCATAGATGCCAGCGCCAATGGTTGTGCCGAGCCCATACAGAACCACCATGGGAAGAGACAGCGTACGTTTTAAGGTGATTCGATCATTCATAGGCTATAAACCCCCGTAACTGATGAGGTTGTGGCTAGTGCTTTGGCAAAACAGGCTGATACGACTCATAATCTTACTCAAGGACTGAACTGCTTTATCTCATCAGTTCAGTAGGCTAGTCAGGTTTTTTTGGTAATTAGCCAGTAGGTTACCCCCAGGGCCATAACAACCGCGGCAGTGCCATATATAAATGGCGGTGTTATTTCGTCGTAATCAAAAATAATGACCTTTCGGGAAATGGCCATAAGTGCAGTGGCAATGACTAAGCGCACAGGTATTACCTCGGTGCTGAGGTACATGGTTATATTAATAAAAATTTCAATTGCAATAAGCACAGCTAAAAAAGCACCAAATGTTGCAAGGATGTCATTAATTTGTAAAAGCATGAATGGTGGTTCGGTAAGGCGTTGGTATAAGACATAAATAACATCACCAATACCCCAGACAATGACAAGAACCATGAGTACTGCGAGAAGTTTTACTGCGATTCGTATGACTCGATGTAAAAAACGAATAGTTGGATCTTCATGTTCCAGAAAAATATCATGGCCTGGTTCATGTGTTGAAAGTTTGTCTGTTTCCATAGCACGTTTGTCCGTTTCCAAAATGGTCCCGATAAATTTACTCAGTCTCTGTCTGTTTCAGACAGGTCGAGCTGGTTGAATATCACTTTATAACCGAAACAGTACTGTTCCGTATTTAGGCACTAGAGTACAGGCTTTATGATTAAACCATCTATATTCGCAATGGCTTTGTGCCGGTAGCTGGATCATCGATAGTTAGCGGATTTTATTACTTTGTCTGCCTTTATGGGATTCATTTCAATGCATTTGTACAAGATAACCATGACTATCAAGCAAACAGGGTTTGTATCGCTCTTCCCAGAGGCTGTCTGTAGCTTGATGTTTAGCGTGAGAATATCGAACAAAATACAGAAATCAGAGCCCTTTAATTTGAGCAGCTCGTAGATCGCGCTAATTGGTCTAATTTATTGTTCTTCAGCAGGCCATACTTCGTTCAGCACCCGAAATGCGCTGGCGGCACAGGGCCACCCGGCATAGTGAGCGGCGTGGGTGATCATTGCTTCCAGCTGTTCGCGTTCTACCCCCAGGTTTTTAGCTCCGGGAAAGTGAATCCGCTGTTCGGCTTCTCGATTGAGTGCGACGAGAATGGTGCAGGTGATCAGTGAGCGCAGCTCCAGCGAGAGTTCTTCTCCCTGCCAGACATCTCCAAACAGGTGCTCCATGGTGTACTGAGTAAATTTTTCAGGCATTGCGGCCCGTACCGATTTGGCCGGTCTCTCCTGGCCTTCTACCAGTTTTTTAAAAAATGCGATTCCTTTTTTTCTTTTTTCTTCATCAGGCATGGATTAGCTCCTAAGACTTATGTGTGTAAAGTTTTTTTGTGTTTTGGTTTTATTGCAGCTCGACGCTGCTTCAAGCTCGAGTTTTTGCCTTCTGCCGTTTAGTGGCTTCGGTGACCAAAATCCCTTCCTGTTCCAGCGTCTGGATATCCGCGTCGCTTAGACCGAGATAATCTTGTAGTACTTCGGCATTGTGTTCGCCGCGGTGGGGAGCGCGTAGTTCCAGCTGCCCGGGGAAATCGGAAAAGCGGAAGGGGAAGCCGGGCGCGTCGAACTCACCAAAATCGTCATCTTTAATGGTACGGACGGTACCTCGTTGGCGGTGATGCGGGTGGTTTATGGTTTGTCCGATGTCGAGTACCGGCGCATAGGGGACGCGGTGTTCGTCAAACTTGGCGAAGGCATCGGCAGTGGTCTCGTGGCTGGCGATCCAGTCATTGATCAGAGTTATGATCTCGTTTTTCATCTGTACTCGGCCATTGTTGTCTTTATAGTCTGGGTGACGGGCCAGATCTTCCCGGTCGATGGCTGTACATAATTGACGCCACTGGCGGTTGGTCGGGCAGGCAATCGCAATGTATTCCTCGGGGTCTTTGCCGTTAAAGATGCCGAGAGGTGCGCCTGCTCCCAGGTGAGATCCAGTACGCCTGGGGTTGATCTTGCCGTCAGAAGCGCTATAGAGCGCAACATTAAGATCGTGGCAGTGGTAGTAGCTGTCGAGTAGTGAAATATCGAGATGCTGACCTCGGCCGGTTTTCTCTCGGTATAGCAGGGCGCAGGCGATGGCGCCGAGGCCGTGTACGCCGGTCATGACGTCGCCGATTCCCAGGCCCGGCAGTGAGGGTGGCCTGTCTGGCTCGCCGATCACATGGGTCACACCGGAAAAAGCCTGGGCGATAAAGTCATAGCCTGGTCGCGCAGACAGCGGCCCGGTTTGTCCAAAAGCAGAAATCGAACACATCACCAGTTTGGGGTTGATGGCTGACAGGGTGTCGTAATCCAGCCCCATACGCGCGATGGCGCCGGGAGCGAAGTTTTCTACCAGCACATCGACTTCTTTGACCATATCCTTGATGATCGCCAGGCCTTGCGGGGTTTTAACATCGATAAACAGGCTTTTTTTACCGCGGTTTTGCTGGATATAGAAGGCACTGCGCTTGTTACGTATGGTAGGGAAGGCGTGGGTCATATCGCCCACCGGTGGGATCTCGACCTTGATAACTTCGGCACCCATTTCGACTAAAAGACGAGTAGTGGTTGGCCCGGCCAGGGCGTGAGTAAAGTCGAGAATCTTGTATCCATCGAGGACATGCTTGAGTTGAGTATTGGTCACGAGAGCCTCCCAGGCTGTTATCTTAATCGTAGTTTTAGTGGCGTTTACAATTCGTCGCTGCCTATACTAGCGCGCTTATTCCTCAAGATGGAACAATAAGGCTACTTCGCCGCGTCCGTTTAATCATTGTAAGCGGGCATGTGTTGCCGTGTTCGCCAATTGTTTTTGCCGAGAAAGTTGGCTGAACCATCCAGACTGCACCGATAGACCTGGTAGCGATGGAGGAAAATGAATAGGGCAGTGTTTTTGAAGGCAGCTCCTGCGAAGGCTGCCCCTTCCATGAATGGATCGATAACTAAATGAGCGATCAACCACGTTTGCCATTGCTGTTAACCGCAATTGCTATTACTGCGGCTAATTTCATGAATGTGCTGGATACCACGATTGCGGTGGTATCGTTACCGGCTATCTCGGGGAGTCTGGGGGCTACACCCTCCCAGGGTGCCTGGGTACTGACGTCTTATACGGTGTGCCTCGCCATTATTCTACCCATGAGTCCGTGGATTAGTAGACGTTACGGTGAGATTAGAACCTTTGTCACCTCGGTTCTCCTATTTTCGTTGACCTCGGCGCTGTGTGGGCTGGCCACCAACTTTGAAACGCTGATCTTGTTTCGTGCGCTACAGGGCTTGACCAGCGGTCTGATTGTGCCGCTGTCGCAGACCCTGGTGCTGCGAGTATATCCGCCCGAAAAAGCGGGTTTTGCCATCGGTTTGTGGAGTGTGACCTCGACCACCGCACCAGTCCTGGGTCCCTTGATTGGTGGGTTTGTGACCGACAATTTTGGCTGGCCGTGGATTTTCTATATCAATATACCCCTCGGACTGGTCACCGCGGCGCTGATATGGGTGAGTATGAGTCACACCGACAAAAAAGTGGATAAAGTTCCGGTCGATGCGATCGGGATGCTGTTGCTTGCCACTGGCGTGCTCATGTTACAGCTGGTACTCGACAAGGGGCACGAACTGGATTGGTTGGCTTCGCCAACGATACGGCTATTGTTGAATGTGGCGGTGATTGCCGCGATCGGTTTTTATGTGTGGGAACGGCAGGAAAAGCACACGATTATCGATTATTCGCTGTTTCGTTATCCGATCTTTGTGACGGCCTCCGTTATTGCCTGTCTTTTCCACATTACCTATTTTGGTTCGATGATCCCCTATCCGATCTGGATGCAATCGGTGTTGGGTTACACCGCCACCTGGTCGGGCCTGGTGATGGCAGGTACCAGCGTGTTACCGGTGTTTGGAATGATGATCATCGGTAAAAACATGGCCAAATGGAATTTGCGCTATCTGATGGTGGCGGGGTGTGTATTTGGGGTCTGGGGTATTTATCTGCAAGCTGGTTGCACGCCGGAGACTACCTTTAACACGATGTTGCAAGCCAGGATTATGGTGGGGATCGGTTTCACCTTATTGTGGCCACCGCTCATGGGGATTACCCTGTCGGCTGTGCCACCGGATAAAACCAATTCGGCGGCCAGCTTCTTCAATTTTTTCCGGATATTCTCAACCAGCATTGGCATCGCCTTTGGGATTACTCTTTGGCAGACTCGAACGGTTTTCCATCGCCAGCACATGATCGAAGATCTCAACCCATTGGATCAGGGAAAAGGCGGGGCTTTTGCTCCTTTGCAGGATTTGGCTGGGGGTAGCGAAACCATGATGTGGGGTATTGCGGAAAAACTGGTTGATGTGCAATCGCTCACCCTGGGGCTAGCGGATACCTTCTCGCTGTTAGCGCTTTTGGTTGCCCCCGTCATATTGTTGGTGCTTTTTCTGC
>JAUUYV010000268.1 GCA_030590275.1 Porticoccaceae bacterium | reverse complement strand
GCTGCATTGAAGCAAGCTCTACCGGAACGAGGTGTCGGTGCCGAACACCTTATGAACGAAATTTGCCAATATCTGATACCTAATGGCTCACAGATACCACACCCGGGCTTCAGCTCTTTTATCACTACGGGTCCGACAACTATCGGTGCACTGGCCGGTCTTGCCGGGACCGTCGCAGCGCCACAACGGCTTGGACTAACAGCTTTCCAGTTTCTCGAAGAACAATCCCTGGAATGGTTGGCAGATATGTTCTCGTTGCCCGCGCACATGAAAGGGGTTTACAGCAGTGGTGGTTCGGTCGCGAACCTGGTGGCACTGGGGGCCGCCCGCCAATGGGCTTTTGAACGAGTAGGGATAGACCCCGCCAAAGATGGTATCCAGAAACCCTGCCGTATTTACGCCACCCAGGCCAGCCATCACACCATTCACCGTGCCGCAGCGGTGCTGGGAATAGGCCGAAATTCGGTCGTTACGGTCAAGGAAGATGCGCTGGGCCGGATGTGTCCAGACGATCTGCAAACACAGCTCGAAAGAGATACCGGCACAGAAAATATACCAGTAGCCATAGTCGCCACAGCAGGCACTACGGGAGCGGGTGCCATCGACCCACTTCGCGAGCTAGGCAATATTGCTCAGCAATACAAGATTTGGTTCCACGTAGATGGTGCCTACGGTCTACCCGGGATTCTCGATCCAGAAGTGACAGCCCTTTACGATGGTCTGGAGCTCGCGGATTCAGTGATTATCGATCCCCATAAATGGCTAGGCTCGCCAGTGGGTATTGGGGCAACCTTTGTACGGGACAGAGACATTTTATTTCGGGCTTTTACTCAGGAGGCAGCAGATTACCTCGAAGGCACCGTAAGTGACGAAGGTATACAGACCTCTCTCGATGGCCTCGGTATCCCCTACGCCGACTTCGGAGTCGAACTATCTGCCCCATCACGAGGAGCTGTGGTGTGGGCGCTTATTCGCGAAATTGGCAAGCAGGGTATGCGTGAGCGGATCTGCCGCCATAATGCTATGGCCCGTCGGGTAGCCGACCAAGCGCATGCCCATCCGAACCTGGAAGTGATACGGGAACCCACTCTGTCAATCTGCTGTTTCCGCTATATCGCCGATGACATTGCGGACCTGGACGCCTTTAACCGCAAAATTCACCGCACACTCTTACGCAATGGGCAGAATATGCCCAGCACTACCATGGTCAACGATGTACTCGCCATCCGTCCCTGTTTTATCGGTGCACGTACGCTCGATCACCATGCCGATGACCTGGTGGATGAGGTCATCGATATTGGCGATCAACTACGCGGAAAACTTAAACCCCCGTCAGCAAGTGAAGAATGATTCCTACGCTAGACTGTCCGGCTGGCTGCAGCCCGAGTGAAGGGGGTAACTAGCCAGCTCGATGGGGAGCCCTCAAGCCCTTTGGACTTATTGGCAACGGGGATATTCTCCCCGATTAATTCACCAGTGCTTGCGTTAACCCGAAAAACTCTCTCTAATTGAGTAGCTAACAACAATAAACACCCAGTTTTCCTTCCTGCCAGCTTATTGAAGAACTTCATAAGCACAGTAAAATCGAGACAGGAATAGGCGAGAAAACACCGTTTATCCGTGGTAAGTCAGTAATCCTGAACCTACTTTTAGCAAAGACTTCGCAAGCGAAACAGCCTTTCAAAGGGCTGCTAAGCCAAAGTCTGCTACGGCAAATAACACGGGGCAAACTGTGCTTATGACAGACCTCCCCCGACAAAATCAGACGAGGATTTAAGTGTGAATGCGAATGAAATCAGTATCGGCATTGATGTGGGCGGAACCCACACAGATCTGTGTTCCGTACAGGGCACCACTATCGTCCGCGCCAAAGCGCTGACCACCCACGATGATTATTCCGTGGGCATTTTCAACGCCCTTGGCAACGTATCGGACATCATTGGCGTCTCGGTAGACGAACTTCTGTCTAAACATTGTCGGGCTTTCGTCAACGGCAACACCATTGTCACTAACTCCCTGACCGAACTAAAAGGCGCCAAAGTCGGTGTACTGGTAACCGGCGGTTTTTCTGATATTTTGCGAGTAGGACGCGGCGCACGTTTGAATATCCGTGACGATCACCTACAGCGTAACCTGCCCCGCCTGGTGCCCCAGGAGTTTGTCAGTGAGATTGATGAGCGTATCGACCGCGACGGCAAAGTCGTGGTAGCAATGAACCACCTGCAGGTCGAACAGGAGGTGCGCCGTCTGGTTGATCTCGGTGTGGATTGTATTGCCGTGTGCTTTTTGTGGAGTACCGCCAATGGCGCCCATGAACAGGAAGCCGAAGATATCGTCAAACGGGTGGCACCAGAGCTCTTTGTCACCCGCTCAGTGTCGGTGGCCTCGGTATTTCGCGAATACGAGCGCTGGCAAACTGCGATTCTCAACTGCTACGTACAACCGCCAGTAAAAGGCTTTGTGGAAACTATCGCTAAGGGCCTGCGCAGCCGTGGTTATACCCGAGCCCTGGAATTTTTTAATGGCCTGGGCGGAGTACTGACCGAAGAAGTCGTCAAACAGGTACCCATCCAGCTCTATAGCTCGGGCCCCGCAGGCGGTGCGATTGGCTCAGCGGCGCTGGCTCGACGCTATGGTCTGGATGAAGTGCTGTGTGGCGATATGGGCGGCACCAGTTTTGACACCATCTTCATTCACAATCAGCAGCCAAAAGTGGTGCAACGTTGCACTATTGGCCGCTTCGATACCGCGCTGAATTTATTGGACATCGACTCTATCGGTGCTGGCGGTGGCAGTATTATTCACCTCGACTCACGAGGCATCCCCCAGGTGGGGCCGCAAAGCGCCGGTTCTACTCCCGGCCCAGCCTGTTCAGGACGTGGGGGCACTGAACCCACAGTAACCGACTGCATGGCGGTAATGGGCTTTATCGACCCGGAAAACTATCTTGGTGGAGAATACGATCTGGATCTCGACGCCGCCAAACATGCCCTCGAAAACAAGGTGGGCAACGCGCTGGGCTGGGATGCTATCAAAACTGCTGCCGGAGCCTACTCTCTGGTAGTGGCCAATATGGCTAATGCCCTGAGCGAAGTTTCGGTCAGCCGGGGCCGCGATCCACGCAAGGCCACCTTTATCGCCTACGGCGGTGCGTTACCGGTATTCAGTGCATCGATCTGCCAAAAGCTTGGCATTACTGACATGATCATCCCGGGACAAAGCTCGGCATTCTCCGCCTACGGTTTGCTGGAGGCCGACTATATTCGCCGTGAATCTTCCACCATTGGTTGGCTAGTTGGACAAGAAGAGGGCTACGGCCATATGGTTGCTACCCGCGACCGCCTCGAAGAACTTATCCGTGCTGATCTTCGAGAAGCAGGTTTTAGCGATGAAGACATGGAAATCACCTACGGTGGAGATTTCCGCTATGTCGGCCAGCTAGCCGAAATGCACATGTCGCTAGAGCGTAGCGAAGTTGAAAAGGAGCTCGGCGCGAAGATCAGCCCAGCCTTTAATATCGCTTACGAGGAAGAGTTTGGCCCCGGAACTGCGTGGACGGAATCGGAGTTGATGATGGTTAACTATGTAGTAACAGGTGTTGGGCTCCGCCAGAAGCCGGATATCCAGGCCGTAGAAGTTAAAGAACAGGATGCGAGCCATGCCATCCTCAAGACCCGCCGTTTATT
>JAUUYV010000283.1 GCA_030590275.1 Porticoccaceae bacterium | reverse complement strand
CCTGCAGCCTACGAAGCCGGGTTTATGTCGGCGGCCCACAGCGATAAAGATATTGAGTTTACACTTGATGCTGCGGAGCAGGTATTCAAAACCTTATAAGTAGCGACATTACTGCCCCTGGCTTAAAAACAATAAAGACAAAAAAGAGCACACCCTATGCGTCCGCAACAGGTTTTTCACGATTATCCCCGACACGAACATAACAGCAAACGGCTGGCAGACGTGCGCCATTGCACTGCCTGTGGTGGCGTTTGCCAAACCCAGGCTATCGCTGGAGGTCTAAAGTATCGTTGTCAAAGCTGCAACAGCGTTCACTACCGAAACCCAGCACCCGCCGTAGCCGTGCTGATATCTGACGATCGACGCTTTATTCTGGGTCGGCGCACCTCGGGTTCCCTGCAACATGGCCGATGGTGTATGCCTTGTGGTTACGTGGAGTACGAAGAAGATTACCTGAGTGCCGCAGTGCGTGAGGTACGCGAAGAAACCGCTCTCGATGTACGTATCGACTCCATTATCAGCGTGGTAACGAATTATCTGCAACCGGAGGTTCACTCCCTGGTAACAGTACTCAGTGCCAGCGTCGTCGGCGGCACATTAAGTGCTGGTGATGGCTTGTCCGAAGCGAGGTGGTTTGAATACTCTGGCGACTTCCCCGACATGGCTTTTGCAGCAGACCGGCATATTATTAGCCGTTATTTTGAAACAGATCTCCCCGGGGCACCGGTTGATCCGGATTATGCTGGAGCTTAGCCCCTGGTCTTTTAACCTTTCTTATACTTACATTACTAAGCGAAGGCCCGCGGTAGCGGGGGCCAGCAATGGCTCCTGTTGTTCCTGGCAATTGTTGCTGCTAATCGCTTTAAGCACCGACAGAGCGACAGAGTTAGATTACTGTTTCCGCAGCACCATTATCGGGATATGCCGGTGACTCGCCCGCTCTTTATATTTTGGAAAGCCGATATAGGTATCTAAAGCATATTGCCAAAACCGCTGATAGTCTGCTCCGTTTTTCTCTGCTTCTTCCGCCACATAAACCGCAGACTTTCGATTCAGGCTACAGCTCACCCTGGAATTAACTTTGAGATTGTAATACCAGGAAGGGTTATTTTTTTGCCCAAAGTTAGAGGCAATAATCGCAAAGCTGTCCGGGTTCTCCTGATCCATTATGCACAATAACGGTATACGTCTTTCGATCCCGCTTTTTGCTCCCACAGTATTCACCATAACAACAGGCAGGCCAGCTAACACGCTCGAAAGCATCAGCCGTTCACCAGAAAGCTTTAAAACAGCTCTATCAATATGGTGTTGGAAACGAGCCAATAACCAGGCCCCCGGTTTTGACGACGCAAACTTTTGCATCAATAAATGAGGTAACGAAATAGGAGTGGCTGTCATGAATATTTACCTCGTAGAGAATCGTGCGACGCAGTTTATTTAACAGAGAGGGCTTGTTTTATTCTATCGCCAATTTACTAGTGGACAGAGGGTTGATCGAGCTCCCTTAAACGCTCTATTTTTTTACGCAAGGCTTCACGTTGAGAGGGCCCATCAGCGGTTGGCGATCCAATCAATTGCAAGTCCGCCGTTGTCACTAGTCGCTCAAGTTCATCGGCTGCCAGGCCATAACAACTAAGTTTTTCTAATACCATAGCTCGATCAAAAATATCCTGTGTTGAGTTCGGGTCAACCAATAACAACCAATCACATAATCCCAGGCTTTCTTCTAAATCCTGGCGTTGTAAATAGATTATTTTCAGATTACGCAATATACGCTGCAGTATCTCCCTGCTGCCCGTAGGTTCCAATAACTTGTCACTAAAAACCATGGTGCCCTGACTATTAACATGCAGCATTTCGCGGCAGTCTTCTCGGCTCAGAGGAACGCCGGCAAATGGATCGATCAAAACACAATCTTTTTCCGCTCCAATTTTCACGAGGAAATGACCCGGAAAACCCACGCCTTCTGCAAAACAGCCCAGTTCGCGAGCTACGTGGATATAAATCAGGGCCAGGCTGATTGGAATCCCACTGCGCCGGTGAAGCACCTGATCCAGATAAGAATTGTCAGGATCATAGTAATCATCCTCATTCCCGGAAAAGCCTTCTTCGGTCTTAAGAAACACACAGAGCTGGTCGGCAATAACCTTGGTATTGTCGGTTTTGATATCCGGCAAATCCTCAAAAAAAAGAGAAGCACGAACACTAAGCTCACTCATTTGCTGACGGCAAGAATGGATATCGAGCCTGGGGTTATGTTCGGCAGCAATCAGCAGCGAGGCTTCAACAAGGTCTATACACGCCTCATCACCTCTGATCTGGGCTTCAAACCGAGTTTTCGGCGTATTATCCGGTAAGCTCAAATTGACCACCTCGCAAGTTGAAACTTGTCTTTTCCCAGGACCCACCAGGTAAGTGCTTATCCACAGTGAGGAGCATTAACGCTATTTTTCCACAACCCGTTTTACCACAATAAAGTACGGCAACACCACTGGCCCTGACATTAGCCCCAGTATTAACCAATGATACCTTCGCCCCTTACTCCACCGGGGTAAGCGAAACAACCAGCCCATCAAGATCGTCAGATATTTTAATTTGACAGCACAGTCGGGAGGTATTGGTGAGATCATGGGCAGTATCGAGCAGGTCTTCTTCTTCCTCACTGATATCACCGAGTTTAGCGTACCAATCCTCGTCGAGAACGACATGGCAGGTAGCGCAGGCTAGAGCTCCTCCGCAAGCAGCTAGCATAGGCAGATCGTTCTCTCGAGCTACCTCCATAACCGTCGCACCAGGTTTTGCGTCAACAGACACTTTCTCGCCATCTACCTTGATGAAGTGAATCATTGTCATAGTACTACCGTCCTCTTTTATATAATGAATTATAAATAATTAGCTTTCTACCGGAACACCCAGGGATGTCGAATGCTGAAAATGCAAAGCCTTACCCGGATTAACCACTTCATAGGCCGCATGAGCAGCCTGGGCAGCCTCGGCAAAGCCTGTGAGTATAAGTTTTAGTTTGTGAGGATAAAAAGCAATATCGCCAACCGCATATACCCCCGCCAGATTAGTCGCGCAAGTTGTCGGTTCCACGACAATACCACCGTTGTGAATATCGAGGTTCCAGTCGTTGATTGGGCCCAATTTACTGGCCAGACCAAAAAATGCCAGTAAGTGATCGGCTTCGATCCGTCGCTCGTCACCATCCAGGGTTTTAACCCTGACCGCCGACAGGACGGGACTCCCGCCATGGCTTCCCTCGGTGTCTTCAGTGCCTTCGAGGCTGGCTAACTGATAGGGTATCACCAACTCGACTTTTCCAGCAT
>JAUUYV010000018.1 GCA_030590275.1 Porticoccaceae bacterium | reverse complement strand
GTCGCGTTCCCAGTAACTCTTGCCAGTAGCGTACTTTATAGTCAAAAGAGCGATCTTTGCCGTTCCATTGCTCCACGTATTCATGGGCGAGCTCGGCGAAGGTCATAACAGCACCGCGGGAACTGTAGGCTGACATCAGCTCAAGGTCTCCCTCGATGCGTTTGGCCCAGGCAGTGGCATGTGTTTTGAGTTTGAAGGTTTTAGATTTGAGCGTACGACCCTCTTTTTTGATGGTCGCTTTGTAGGTGCCGGCAGGTGTTTTGGTGATAGAAGCCATGGTAAACCTCGCAAAAATGAGCGTAAAATTTAGACCGGGCTCTGAATGGGCTCCGATCTGTATTTTGCGTTTGCGTGTTTACTTGGAGATTGTTGAAAACTTCCTTTTTTTCAACGAGTTATTTGGCTCCGCCTGCTGGGCTCGAACCAGCGACCCAATGATTAACAGTCATTTGCTCTACCAACTGAGCTAAGGCGGAATCTCAGAGCGCAGGTATGGTATAGATGTCCTATTATTCAGTCAACCTCGGAATCAGTAGTTGATAAGCGCAAAGAGGTTTATTTTAAACCTCTTTTGGGTCTAGTGCTGGGTCAATAATCTTCTTCGAAACTGCTATTATGGCTAGTTGTTTCTAATAGTTTGTAGACGGGTTTAGTATGGTTAAGCCACTAAAAGTGGTGAGCAGCTATGAGCCTGCGGGAGACCAACCGGCGGCGATCGAGGCGTTGGTCGAGGGGCTGGAGGCGGGGCTGGCAAGTCAAACCTTGTTGGGCGTAACTGGCTCGGGTAAAACCTTTACTGTCGCTAAGGTGATCGAGCGGCTGCAGCGGCCAGCTTTGGTCATGGCTCATAATAAAACCCTGGCCGCGCAGCTCTATGGCGAGTTACGGGAGTTCTTCCCAAACAATTCGGTAGAATATTTCGTTTCTTACTACGATTACTATCAGCCGGAAGCTTATGTTCCGGCTTCTAATACCTATATTGAAAAAGACGCATCCATCAATAAGCATATTGAACAAATGCGTTTGTCTGCTACCAAGGCGCTAATGGAACGTAAGGACGTGGTGGTGGTGGCTACGGTGTCGGCAATTTATGGCCTGGGTGATCCGGATTCCTATCTCACCATGCTTTTACACATGGTGCGGGGTGATCCGGTGGACCAGCGTTTTGTTCTGCGACGCCTGGCGGAGCTTCAGTACACCCGCAACGATGTTGCCTTCGAGCGAGGTAACTACCGGGTGCGTGGTGATGTCATCGATATTTTCCCAGCGGATTCTGATCAGCACGCTGTGCGCATTGAATTGTTCGATGATGAGGTTGAAAATATTTCGCTGTTTGATCCTTTGACTGGGGAGGTAATTCAGCGGGTACCGCGTATCACAATTTATCCGAAATCCCACTACGTGACGCCTCGGGAAACCATCCTTGGTGCGGTGGAACATATTAAAGTGGAGTTGGCTGAACGTCTGGAGCATTTATACAGTAGTAATAAACTGGTTGAGGCGCAGCGACTGTCGGAGCGTACCCGCTATGATCTAGAGATGATGCAGGAGCTGGGTTACTGCACCGGTATTGAAAATTACTCTCGCTATCTTTCTGGCCGCGAAGCCGGGGAACCACCACCGACTTTGTTTGATTACCTACCAGCAGAGGCACTGCTGGTGGTTGATGAATCTCATGTCAGTGTTCCGCAAATTGGTGGGATGTATCGAGGCGATCGTTCTCGCAAGGAAACTCTGGTGGAATACGGGTTTAGACTCCCTTCAGCGCTGGATAACCGCCCCTTGCGCTTCGACGAGTGGGAACGACTTATGCCCCAGACTATCTTTGTCTCAGCAACTCCCGGCAAGTATGAGGATGAACATGCAGATGCCGTGGTAGAGCAGATGGTTCGTCCCACGGGGCTGCTTGATCCGGTCATTGAGGTGCGCCCAGCCTCCACCCAGGTAGATGATGTAATGGGTGAAATTCGCCTTTGTACGGCAAAGGACGAACGGATACTGATTACGGTGTTAACCAAGCGTATGGCAGAAGACCTGACCGACTACCTGGACGAGCACGGTATTCGGGTGCGTTATTTGCACTCCGATATTAATACTATCGAGCGGGTGGAAATTATCCGCGACCTGCGTTTGGGAATGTTTGATGTGCTAGTGGGCATTAATTTGCTTCGCGAGGGCCTGGATATGCCGGAGGTATCTCTGGTTACTATTTTCGATGCAGATAAAGAGGGTTTTCTACGGTCAGAACAGTCTTTAATACAAACCATTGGCCGCGCCGCTCGGCACCTCAATGGCAAGGCGATTTTATATGCCGACAAGGTGACCGGGTCTATGCAGCGGGCAATGGATGAAACGGATCGGCGGCGCGATAGGCAATTAGCCCATAACAAAAAACATGGTGTAGAACCAAAAGGTATTTACAAAGCGGTGGCCGACATCATGGAAGGTGCCGTAATTATGGGCAGTCGCAAACAAAATTACGATAAGGTCGCGGAGCAGTCAGCAGATTATCTCGCTCAGATTTCTAAGGCTGAAGCTTCCCCAGCTGCGATGGCAAAATTGCTGAACTCAATGGAAGAAAAAATGTATGAGCATGCTCAAAATTTAGAGTTTGAGGAGGCAGCACAGATGCGTGACGAGATTTCCCGTTTAAAGGAACTGGAGTTTGTTTCACCGATATAAGGAGCGCGCGATAAGCTTAGTGTTTTCAACTAAGAGTTTTCGGCCTGTTCTCGAGCATTACCGGTGTAAGTTGCCGGGCTTAGTTCCAGTAAGCTTTGTTTAGCGTGCTCGGGGATATCCAGTGTTTTAATAAACTGTTTCAGGCTGGTTTCGGTAATGGCCTGCCCACGAGTCAGAGCTTTTAACTTTTCGTAGGGTTCTGGTACACCGTAGCGACGCATTACTGTTTGTACTGGTTCAGCAAGCACCTCCCAGGCGGCGTTTAAATCGAGAGCAACACGCTCACTATCCAGTTCCAGTTTGCTGATCCCTTTCAACGTGGATTGATAGGCGATCATGCTATAGGCGAAGCCCACTCCCATGTTGCGCAGTACGGTGGAATCGGTGAGATCTCGCTGCCAACGAGAAATTGGAAGCTTGGTGGCCAGATGGCCAAAGATAGCATTGGCCAGGCCCAGATTACCCTCAGAGTTTTCAAAGTCGATGGGATTTACTTTGTGAGGCATGGTCGATGATCCGACTTCTCCTGCAACCGTTTTCTGGCGAAAATAACCTAGCGAAATATAACTCCAGATATCCCGATTGAAATCAATAAGTACAGTATTAAAGCGTGCCATGGCATCGAATAGTTCGGCCATATAGTCGTGGGGTTCTATCTGAGTGGTGTAGGGGTTCCACTGTAAACCTAAGCCTTCTACAAAGCTTTGTGCGATTGTAGGCCAATCCAGGTCGGGATAAGCAGAATAATGAGCATTGTAATTACCGACCGCGCCATTAATTTTTCCGAGCAACTCTATCTGTTGGAGTTGTGCCAGTTGTCGTTCCAGACGCCTCACGGTATTGGCTAATTCTTTGCCAATGGTGGTGGGGGAGGCCGTTTGGCCATGGGTGCGCGACAGCATAGGAACGCCAGCAAATTGCTGAGCGAGGCCCCGGAGTTGATTGACGATCTCGCTGGCAAGGCCTTCTTTAGGCTTCGTTTCCCGATCATTATCAATCAGTACTTCCAGCCCGGAGTTCAGCATCAGTGCGTGGGAGAGGTTGTTTATGTCTTCGGAGGTGCAGGCGAAGTGAACAAATTCGCCTGCAGCCTCTAATTCCGGATCGGCTGTTAGTTTTTCTTTTATAAAATATTCCACGGCTTTAACATCGTGATTGGTCGTGCTTTCAATTTCTTTTACCCGGAGGGCATCGGCTTCGCAAAAATCATTGGTGATCTTGTCGAGGATGACGCTTGCCTTTTTGGAAAACGGTTTCAGTTCCTTAATACCGGGCTCTTCAGCTAGCTGCTTTAACCATTGCACTTCGACGTATACGCGGTAACGGATTAGCCCATACTCGCTAAAAATAGTACGCAAGGCGCTGGTTTTACTGCCGTAGCGACCATCGATAGGTGATACCGCGCTGAGAGCAGATAGTTCTAGTGGCGATGGAGGTTCGGGGCTCATAAGTATCCTGGTCGGGGAATTAGTAGGGGGGTAAAGCTGCGCTTAGTGTATTCGTTTAAGGTCACGAATGTGCTCGAGAATTACCTTACGAGACATAATCATATGTCGACGTCGGCCACCCAGTTGCTCAAATAGCACTGCGGCTCGGATAGCTGAGAATAACAGGCAGCGAATGCGAGTCGCGATGGACTCCTGGTTCAAATAATCAGGTTCTCCCTTGACCTGAATCCGAAAGCGGTAGGTGCTGATGGTTTGCTGATAAAGGTCGGCCAGGTTATTTAACACATTATCGTGGGTTGGACTAAACAGTTCGGCTTGCTGTGCCGCTCGTGCTATACCCTCGCCGATTTTATCAAGGGTTGCTTTATCCTTTGAAAGTTTGCGTTGTAAATAAAGCACGCTAACGACATAGCGAAGGGTGTTGGGTACTTGTGCGGTAAGATTCAATGCTAACAGCTCTTCCATGGTGTCGAGCCCAGTGCGTAGTTGGTGCGGGCTACCAAAAACAGAGGATGTATCCTCGGGATTTTGGTTGAGTAAGCTGGTGACGGCGGTGTTCAGTTGGTCGGGAACAACTGTGCCCGTGGAGGCGAGTTTGTCGACCAATTGGCAGGCCTGGAATACGCCCGCCAGAGCAATAGTCTGGTCTCGAGTAGGTTGTTGAAACATGTTAATTAAACCCAGCTGAGATCACGCCGCCACCGAGGCAAACATCACCCTGGTAAAATACCACTGATTGCCCAGCGGTGATGGCTCTTTGAGGTAAATCAAAATGCACGGTACATTGGTCTCCATCGAGTTCTACTTTACAGGTCTGGTCAGCCTGACGGTAGCGGGTCTTGGCGGTACAGCGAAATACGTTTTCGGCAGGACTCTGATTTATCCAGTGGAGTTGTTCAGCACTCAGTCCCGTGCAGTAGAGTAGGGGATGCTCATTGCCCTGAACAACGATTAAGGTATTGCTGCCTAGATCTTTACCCGCTACGTACCAGGGCTGATCGTTAGCGCCTTTAACGCCACCGATACCGAGCCCCTCACGTTGACCGATGGTATGAAACATCAAGCCTCTATGGGTGCCGAGTATTGTACCATCGGGTGTGGCGATATCTCCGGGTTGTGCCGGTAGATAGGTCTCCAGGAAGTCGCTGAAACGACGCTCGCCAATAAAACAAATACCGGTACTATCTTTTTTGTCGTGAGTTACCAGCTTATGGCTGCGGGCTAGCTCCCGTACCACAGTCTTTTCCATCTCGCCTACAGGAAAAAGACTTTTCGCCAGAGCCTGCTGGTTTACCGAGTGGAGGAAATAGCTTTGGTCTTTATTGCTATCGAGCCCCCGGAGTAATTCACATCGCAAATGATCATTGCTGTCTGAGCTTAGGCGGTTACGGACGTAATGCCCGGTGGCGATATAATCAGCGCCCAGGTCGTGGCAATATTCAAGAAAGACTTTGAATTTGATTTCCCGGTTACAAAGAATGTCGGGGTTGGGCGTTCGGCCAGCACTATATTCGACCAGGAAATGCTCAAATACCTGATCCCAGTAATGACTTGCAAAATTTGCGGTATGCAATTCAATACCCAACCTTTCGCAAACTCGTAATGCGTCAAACAGGTCTTCCTGGGCGGTACAGTATTCGCTGCCATCGTCTTCGTTCCAGTTTTTCATGAACAAACCCTCTACCTGGTAACCTTGTTCGAGTAGTAACAGGGCGGCAACCGAGGAATCGACACCGCCGGACATGCCGACAATGACTTTGGTGGGTGCGGAAGTACAGGGATTTTCTGTCACAGGCTAGAGAGTTCGAGAAGTGGCGAAGTAAACAGGGCTAATTTTAATGATAATCACGGAGGATCTCTAATGGGTAATAGTTGCCGGCCAGATAATCTTCGACACTGTGCATAACCATTGGACTGCGGTGTTCGGTACTGCGTTCCCTTAGTTCGTTCTCGTTTAGCCAGAGAACGGCGTCGATATCCGGGTCAATCGTTTCAGTTACGCGGACGATTGTCTGGCATGCCAGGGTTATACGATGGTAACTCTCGCCATTGTGTGGTGACAGATAATAAGTAAAGCCGAGTAAATAGCTTGGCTTAACACGCCACCCGGTTTCTTCGAGGGTTTCGCGGCAGGTGGCTTTTATGATTGATTCTCCCGGTTCCACGTGGCCGGCAGGCTGATTGATACATGACCTTCCATTGTCCGTTTCGCGGACGCAGAGAAATTTATGATCGAGACAAACAAGGGCCGCGACGGTGAGATGGACGGATGGAGTCATGCTTGTTCAATCATGCTAAATTTACATTCTACGGTGTTTGATCGAGTTAGTGAGAGGATGTTTGAGGGAGGGAGTAAGCCTTTGCTTCAAGTGATTTCGTTGTAAAACAATTACAAAATACACTGTGATTATGCTAGTTTTCGCGACGTTTTGAAATACTTTTACATAAATCGTTTTGGAGGTTTCAGATTTATGGGTTACGAACATATCACCATCCCGACAGCTGGCGAGAAAATTACTGTCAATGCGGATTTCTCCCTCACTGTTCCCGATCAACCCATTATCCCCTTTATCGAGGGTGACGGTATTGGATCAGACATCACTCCTGTTATGAAAAAGGTCATTGATGCGGCAATAGAGAAGGCCTATGGAGGCAAAAAATCGATTGCGTGGATGGAGGTATATTGCGGCGAAAAAGCAGCAGAGTTGTACGATGGAAACTGGTTTCCCGAGGAGACGCTGAGTGCGCTAAAAGATTACAGCGTATCCATTAAGGGGCCACTAACTACGCCCGTCGGTGGTGGCTTTCGTTCTTTGAACGTCGCGTTGCGACAGGAGCTTGACCTGTATGTTTGTCAGCGTCCCGTACGTTGGTTTAAGGGCGTACCTTCTCCGGTGAAAGAACCGGGTAAGGTTGATATGTGTATCTTCCGAGAGAACTCCGAGGATATCTATGCTGGTATCGAATGGAAAGCAGGTAGCCCCGAAGCAAACAAAGTCATTGCATTTCTTCGTGATGAAATGGACGTCAGTAAGATCCGTTTTCCAGAAAATTGCGGTATCGGTATTAAGCCGGTATCGGAAGCGGGGACTAAACGCCTGGTTAGAAAAGCGTTTCAATATGCGATCGATCAGGATAAGCCATCGGTTACTCTAGTGCACAAAGGTAATATCATGAAGTTTACCGAAGGTGCCTTCTGTGACTGGGGCTACGAGTTAGCCCGCGACGAGTTTGGTGCTACTCCGGTTGATGGCGGGCCCTGGCACTCTTTTAAAAACCCCAATACCGGTAATGAAATTGTGGTTAAGGATGTAATCGCCGATGCCATGTTGCAACAAATTCTTAGCCGTCCTGCTGAATACAGTGTGATTGCCACCCTTAATTTGAATGGCGATTATCTATCTGATGCCCTGGCGGCCCAGGTGGGTGGTATTGGTATCGCTCCGGGCGCCAATATGTCCGACGACGTGGCACTGTTTGAAGCGACTCATGGTACCGCTCCAAAATATGCCGGGCAGGACAAGGTTAACCCGGGTTCATTGATTTTGTCAGCCGAGATGATGCTCCGTCATTTAAACTGGAGTGAAGCAGCTGATTTAATAGTGAATAGTGTTGAAGCGGCGATTACTGCTAAAACCGTAACCTATGACTTCGAACGCCTGATGGAAGGAGCAATTTTGAAATCTTGCTCGGCGTTTGGTGATGAAATAATAAAACATATGTGAGCTGGTGAGCTGGTGAGCGGATGAGTTTGGCCCATGGCTAAACAAAACTGCCGCTCTCTTCCCTTATAACTATACGGTCTGTCAGTTTATAGCGGTCTGCCAGTAGTCAATATTGTGGAGCTTTAATTGGGTGAAGCATACGTTAATTAGGCAGTAGCTCATGTTGATTAGGCAGTAGCTTATGTTAATTAGTTTGTTATGCGTAGGTTTTAATCTATAACTTTAAGTATTTTCTTCTACCGCTATCGCATAGCCTAGGTGGAAAAATGCTTCATTCCCCCCTGGGTGACGTAGCCCAAACCAAACTGGCGCTCAGCTAGAGGCTAGTTTAGCTGAAGCCGTCAGCCTACAGGCTGGATAATATAATGCCACTACCTTACCAGGTGGCCCTGCTGGACGCTTGAGGTTTGTATTTAGGGGCTTGCCTGTAGTAGTTCTCCATTGGGCCGAATATTACTGGCATGGGCACCTTTATCGCCCATTTCTACATCGAACATTACTTCCTGCCCGGCTTTAAGGCATCTATACCCATCCATATCGATAGCTGAATAATGTGCGAAGATGTCACCACCGTCGCTTTCCGCAAGGATGAACCCGTAACCTTTGGCGTTGTTAAACCACTTCACAGTTCCTTTTGTCATGACACCACCTCTGAATAGTGCGCTGACTTGACTGGATTGTTGCCATTGGTGGACGGTGGAGAACCCAGCAATCCGGCGATCAGCACTTTTATTATTAGTAAGTTCCACCTGGTAATTATTATTATTGGTTATTGCTGGTATAACTATCAGTTAGAACTGTCGGCGATGTCAAGTCTTTTAGACAAAATTAAAAGTTAAAAACTACCGGTTTCATCGGAGCTTTATGTTCAGGCCTCCAATAAGGGGGCATAGTATGGTGCAAGAGTCGTGAATCGGGGTTATGCTTAGCTCGTCACTTACAAGCAGTATTATGGAATAAAGGACCCTGTTAGAAGCAATGGCAACACAAGATAATCGGGGAGAGGATTTCGATCTTGCGGTCGAGGAATCCAGACCTAAGCTTAAAAAGCCCGCCAGGTTTCAGGTGGTTATGTTGAACGACGATTACACACCAATGGAGTTTGTCGTCGAGATGCTGGAACAATTTTTCTCCCTCGACCGTGAACGTGCAGTGAGGGTTATGCTCAAGGTGCATACGGAAGGTCGCGGAGTATGTGGGGTTTTTACCCGTGAAGTGGCTGAAACCAAGGCAGAACAAGTCAATCAGTGCGCAAGAGAACAAGAACATCCCTTGCTGTGTGAGATTGAACCCGTCGATAGTCCCGAAGATGATGATGAAGGTTAAGGGGTGGCATGTTAAGTAAAGAACTTGAAACAACTTTGAATACAGCTTTTCAGAGTGCGATGTTGAAACGACACGAGTTTATGACGGTTGAACATTTACTCCTGGCTCTTCTGGATAATGCATCAGCGGTAAAAGTACTATCGGCCTGCGATGCCGACCTCCAGATATTACATAAAGACCTCGAAGAATTTATTGATTCAACAACTCCGGTTCTGGCGGCCGATATAGAATCTCGTGAGACACAGCCTACACTCGCGTTTCAGCGGGTCTTACAACGGTCAATTTTTAACGTTCAATCGTCTGGAAAAAGCGAAGTGCAGGGCGAAAATGTGGTCGTCGCGATATTTAGTGAGCAGGAAAGCCAGGCAGTGTATTTTCTTCGCCTGCAAAATATCTCTCGAATTGACGTGGTTAACTTTATTTCCCACGGCGTGACTAAATCCCCTGAGAGCGGGGAGAGCTCTGGTGATATGCCAACACCGAGCACTCCCGAATCGGGTGAAGAAGGGGCAACAGAGGGTAGCCCTCTGGAGCAGTTTGCGACAAACCTCAATGAGCAGGCCGAGAAAGGCTATATAGACCCGTTGGTGGGGCGTTCAGCAGAATTGGAGCGGGTCTGTCAGACCTTATTACGCCGACGTAAAAATAACCCTTTGTTAGTGGGGGAGTCAGGTGTTGGTAAGACCGCCATTGCAGAGGGGCTGGCTAAACGTATAGTTGAAGATAATGTAGCCGATGCCATTAAGGGTAGCGTTGTGTATGCCCTGGATATGGGTGCACTATTGGCAGGAACCAAATATCGTGGTGATTTTGAAAAACGCTTCAAGAGTTTACTCGCCGAGCTGGCTCAAAAGGATCAGGCGATTCTGTTTATAGACGAAATTCATACCATTATTGGTGCTGGAGCTGCCTCCGGCGGTGTTATGGATGCCTCTAATCTGCTTAAACCGGTGCTTACTTCCGGAAAGCTTCGCTGCTTTGGCTCAACTACCTATCAGGAGTATCGTGGTATTTTTGAGAAAGACAGGGCGTTGTCGCGGCGTTTCCAGAAGATTGATGTGCCGGAGCCATCGGTTCAAGAAACCATCAGCATACTTCAAGGTCTGAAATCCCGCTTCGAGGAACACCATGGTTTGCGCTTCACTCAGGGCGCTCTGAAGGCGGCTGCAGAACTATCCGCGAAATACATCACTGACCGCTTTATGCCGGATAAAGCCATTGATGTCATCGACGAGGCGGGTGCATATCAGCAACTGTTGCCAGCTTCCAAAAAGAAGAAGACTGTTGGTGTAGGCGATATAGAGGCGGTGGTAGCCAAGATTGCTCGTATCCCCGCGAAAAGTGTATCCAGCTCAGATCGCGAACAACTGCGCAGTCTGGGTGAAAAACTCAAGATGGTGGTATTTGGGCAAGATGAGGCAATTGATACTCTCGATTCTGCCATTAAGCTGGCTCGATCAGGCTTGCGCGAAGGTGAAAAACCGATTGGCAGCTTTCTGTTTGCTGGACCCACAGGAGTTGGAAAAACCGAGGTATCCCGGCAACTGGCTGAGATCATGGGTGTCGAATTACTGCGTTTTGATATGTCGGAGTATATGGAGCGTCACACGGTCTCGCGCCTGATTGGGGCTCCTCCGGGTTACGTGGGGTTTGATCAAGGCGGTTTGTTAACCGAGGCCGTCAGTAAACATCCGCACAGTGTGGTTCTGCTGGATGAGGTTGAAAAGGCCCACAGCGATGTCTTCAACCTGCTGTTGCAGGTCATGGATCATGGCAGCTTAACTGATAATAATGGCCGTAAGGCCGATTTCCGCAATGTTGTTTTAATTATGACGACTAACGCCGGAGCGGAGCTAATGAGCCGCTCATCTATGGGGTTCACTCATCAGGACCATTCCACCGATGGGATGGAAGCCATCAAAAAAATGTTTACACCGGAATTTCGCAATCGGCTTGATGCCATCGTGCAATTTGGCTCGCTGCCGAAAGAAATAATCAAGACCGTAGTGGATAAGTTCCTGGTTCAGCTGCAAGCGCAACTGGATGACAAGAGAGTCTACCTGGAGGTTGACGAAGATGCGCGTCAATGGCTGGCTGATAAGGGTTATGACGAGAAGATGGGTGCCCGTCCCATGGCCCGCTTAATTCAGGAGAAGCTTAAAAAACCCCTGGCAGAAGAGGTCTTATTCGGTCAGCTGGCGAGTGGTGGTGGGGTGGTAAAAGTAAGTGTTGC
>JAUUYV010000175.1 GCA_030590275.1 Porticoccaceae bacterium | reverse complement strand
TCGGGACGAGGCATGACGAAAATTCGGATACCATGTCGTTTTTCGATATCGGAAATTTCCTGGCGCTTTTCGTTGAGTAGAAAAGTGCCGACGCTTACTGGAACCGCCACTTGAATTTGGGCGCTGTTTTCCTTTTTGGCCTCTTCTTCTACCAGTCGCAAAATAGATAGCGCAAGTGAGCGGGTACCGCGGATAGTTCCCTGGCCTTCACAACGGGGGCAAACTTTAAACGTCATTTCTTCGAGAGAAGGACGTAGGCGCTGCCGAGACATTTCCAGCAGGCCGAAGCGGGATATGCGGCTAATTTGAACTCGCGCCCGGTCGACTTCTAATGCCTGGCGAATTTGATCTTCTACCTTGCGCTGATTTTTATTGGCCAGCATGTCGATAAAATCAATGACAATCAGTCCACCCATGTCACGCAAGCGCAACTGGCGGGCTATTTCATCGGCCGCCTCCAGGTTGGTCTGCAAAGCGGTGTCTTCGATATTACTACCTTTGGTAGCGCGCGAAGAGTTGATGTCGATGGACACCAGGGCTTCGGTGACATCAATAACGATGGAGCCACCTGAGGGAAGTCTTACCTCGCGCTCAAACGCAGTTTCGATCTGGTTTTCAATCTGATAGCGATTAAAGAGAGGGAGTGAATCTTCGTAATGGCGGACTCGGTCCTGATAATCGGGCATGACATGCCCGATAAATGCGGCCGCCAATTGATAGGCTTCGGGGGTATCGATGATGACCTCACCGATGTCTGGACGCATATAGTCACGAATGGCTCGGATAATGACGTTGCTTTCCTGAAACAGAAAATGTGGAGCTTTGGCTTGATTCGCCTCTTTTTCAATGGTGTCCCACAAATGCAAGAGATAGTCCAGGTCCCATTGCAACTGCTCGGTAGAGCGCCCAATTCCCGCCGTGCGCACAATGACACCACCACCCTCCGGTATTTGCAGCCCGCGCATGGCATCGCGCAATTCATTGCGGTCGTCACCCTCGATACGACGCGATATTCCACCGGCTCGGGGGTTGTTTGGCATCAGTACCATGTACCGTCCCGCCAGGCTGATAAAGGTGGTTAGTGCTGCACCTTTGCTGCCGCGCTCTTCCTTTTCGACCTGATTAATGACTTCCTGGCCTTCCTGAAGAACTTCTTTGATACGGAGTTTGCCCTGGGCGCCGGCAGGCCGTTTTTTGAAATATTCGCGTGAAATTTCTTTGAGAGGGAGGAAGCCGTGTTTCTCGGATCCGTAATCGACAAAAGCCGCTTCCAGACTCGGTTCGACGCGAGTGATTATGCCCTTATATATGTTGGCTTTCATTTGTACGCGAGTGCGGTTTTCGATATCGAGGTCGTATAAGCGTTGACCATCGACCAGTGCCACGCGTAATTCTTCTGCCTGCGTGGCATTAATAAGCATTCTTTTCATGTTCTATCCTGCGTTATGGCTGTTATATGTGCCGGTTTACGCAGAGACGTTTGTGTGGATTAAGTTCTTACGAACTAGTTCCTCGTTTTTAGCTTTGGCCAAAACGGCTCAATACGAGGCCATTTTGGTGCTATGTTTGTCATTTGGACGAATGTTTAAAGGTTTAACCTGTATATCTAATGTGTTGATGAACTGGTTTCCTGAATTTATATCCTAGTTTGCGTCCATCGCAAACCGATACTAATTAGACATGACATCTGGATGTATTGAGTTCCAAATGCTAAGCCCTTTAGAATAAGCCCTTTAAAAGCTGACAAAACTATCTACAAACTGTCTCTATTTTAACCGCCACACCCCTGGCCTGTTTCATACCAGGGTATGGTTTATACCGAATACCCGTCCTCTGAACTTGTCTCTTACTGTCTGGCGATATTAACTTGCCATTGGCAGAGGGAGTCGCTCAGCTGTGGTCGGGTACTTGAATAACTATTGTGACCACCTACGCCTGCATTGCTTTAAGGTTTTGCCATCGTGATGTTAAAACCGGTTTTTACAAGTAAGCAATTTGATCTATTTCAGGCGTTTTTTCTATTAATTTGATCGATCTCTAAGCTATTAACTTAGCCTATCTGTTGTGACACTTGTTTTGGCATATCGTGCGACTTTTACTTTGCCAAACTGTATTCAAAGGTTTCACGAGAGATCTCATTTAAGGGGCTTCTCGAAACTGCTGACCCGAGTATGGAGAACCGAACCAGCGCTACACGGGACTAATAACTATCACAACAGACGGGACTGTAACATTTTTGATTAAGCCCTTCAATTCCAAGAATAATTTCATGGTGAACTGGTAGAATGGCAGTTTTGTCAGGGTGGCCCGTCGTGAGTTCCGATGATTCGTATGCAACAGTGAGTTTTGTGGATATAGACTCTGAGGCAGCGGGGCAGCGAATCGATAATTTTTTACTTGCCCGCTTAAAAGGGGTGCCCAGGTCTCGAATTTACCGACTGTTGCGCAAGGGGGAAGTGCGGGTCAATAAGGGCCGTATCAAGCCGGACTATCGGCTGGTTGATGGGGACCAGGTCCGTCTGCCGCCAATACGTACTAGTGAGAGGCCCGTCGTTCCCTTGCCGGGAAAAGGGCTGCGCGAAGAATTGCAGGCGGCGGTTCTGATCGAGGAAGACGGCTGCCTGGTGATGAACAAGCCCTCGGGCCTGGCTGTACATGGCGGTAGTGGTGTGCAGTTAGGCCTTATTGAAGCTCTACGCGGTTTGTGGCCCGAGCATAGGGGGTTGGAGCTGGTCCACCGTCTCGACCGAGATACCTCGGGATGTTTGCTGATCGCGAAAAAGCGTTCTGCGCTGCGCAGCTTACAGGAGCAAATGCGATCGGGTTTGATCGATAAATATTATCTGGTTCTGGTGGTCGGGCGCTGGCCAAAGGGTTTGACTTTGGTAGATGCTCCGCTATTGAAGAACACTCTCAGCTCCGGTGAGCGCGTCGTGAGGGCTAATGAAAATGGCAAGGCGGCCAGGACTCACTTTAAGGTTCATAGATTATTTGCTGATTTTACCTTGCTGGAGGCAAAACTCGATACCGGACGGACACATCAAATTCGAGTGCATTGTCAGCTTATGGGTTATCCCGTTGCGGGTGATCCCAAATATGGCGATAAGGAAGCTAACGGGGTGTTGAAGAAGCTGGGCCTTAAGCGTCTGTTTTTGCATGCATGCCGTTTAGGTTTTAGCCGGCCTGCAGGTGGGGGCGCTATTGTGTGCGAAGCGCCCTTGCCGGAGGAGTTAAGCCGGGTGTTGGATACCTTGCCATGAAACCAATGTTGATTTTTGACTGGGATGGGACCTTATGCGATTCGCTTAGCCGCATAACGTATTGTCTTCAGCTTGCTGCAGACGATAATAGCCTGCCTATTCCCTCGCTGGAGGCGGCGCGAGATATTGTGGGTTTAGGTTTAAGGGAAGCTCTGGAGCAATTATTTCCAGGGATTGAATCCACCATGGTAGATAAGTTGCGGGATAGCTACGCCACCCACTTTGTGCGCGAAGATGCTGAACCATCTTCTTTGTTTCCTGGAGCAAGGCAGGCTTTAGAACGTTTCCGTGAACAAGGTTATTTGCTGGCAGTGGCAACCGGAAAAAGCCGTCGAGGGCTTGATCGGGTATTAGGCGCTCTGGAAATGACTGATTTATTTCATGCTAGCTCCTGTGCTGATGAAACCGCGTCGAAGCCAGACCCTTTGATGTTGCAGACTTTGCTGGCCGAGTCGTCGGTAACTCCAGGTGCCGCGATAATGGTGGGCGATACGGTCTATGATATGGCCATGGCCCGGGCCATATCTATGCCTCGGCTGGCAGTCAGTTATGGTGCGCACAGTCTGGAACGTTTGCTTGATTACGATCCGGTAGCCTGTATTGACCATTGTTCGGAGTTAGAGGGCTGTATTGTTCAATTTAGGTCTTAAAAAGTTATAAATATTAGTATGTTTGATGTTTTAATCAATTCTTGTTCTTAGATTTAAGTGGTGTCGATGCTGTTGTCCAGTTCGCCCCTCGGGTGGGGTGTTTCAGATAACGGGGCAGCCAGATTGTTCCAGGAATTGGCTTAGGCGAATCAATGGCAGGCCCATAAGTGCAGTGGGGTCATCACTATAAATCGCTTCAAATAGTGCTATACCCAAACCTTCAGCTTTAAAGGATCCTGCACAATCGTAGGGTTGGTCTTGTTTCAGATAGCGGGAGATTGTGGCCTCACTCAGTTCCCGAAAGACGACTTTGGTGCTGACCACATCGCTGAGTTCCCTGTTGCTAGCGCTATCCAGAACGCAGATCCCGGTATGAAAAAATGCGGTGTTGCCAGACAGCGCCGAGAGTTGTTTGGCCGCGGAGACCGCATTGCCAGGCTTATTGTAGGTTTGGTTTTGGCATTCGACGGTCTGATCAGAGCCGATAATCAAGTGTTGATGGAACTTCTGGGTGAGTTTATTTGCCTTGGCAATAGATAGGCGTTTAGCGAGTTGCACCGGGTTTTCATTGGGGATGCGGCTTTCGTCGATGTCGGGGCTCAGTTGTTTAAATGGGAGGTCAAAACGTCCCAGTAACGCGCGGCGGTAGCGAGAGGAGGAGGCGAGTATTAGTTGCATAGAGGAGCTCTTTCAAAGCGGTGTGTAAAAACACCCAATGATGCGTTATTTTTCTTTGACAGATCAAGGTCATATCCCTAGAATTGCGCCGCTATGTCAACCGTCACAGTTGGGTCTTCGCTGCCACATATCGTTGATGTCTTTAAGTTAGCAGCTCGGGGCACGGATTTGAGTGGCCAGTTTTCCGCTAAGGATCTGGTTCGGCTTAATGAAGCGGTGCTTACTGTCCGCGGTGGGGTTGACGTAGAAGTGCAGTTTTTTGTTGGTGACGAAGGCTTTGTCGAAGTGACAGGAGCAGTCCTTGGTCAGGTTGGTTTGAGCTGTCAGCGCTGTCTTGGGGAGCTTCATCACGAGCTGCGAGGTAAGTTCGCCCTTGGCGTGGTGCGAGAGGAAGCCGAAATCGCCGCGCTTCCGCGACGTCTAGATCCTTGGTTGCTGGAAGCGGAAAATGCTGATTTACGCAGTCTTGTCGAGGATGAGTTGCTGTTAAACTTGCCCATTGTGGCTATGCATTCGAGAGTAGAATGTGAGCCGATAGCCGGTTTTTCTTTTGATAATGAAACTGTCG
>JAUUYV010000238.1 GCA_030590275.1 Porticoccaceae bacterium | reverse complement strand
ATGCTCGAGAAGGCCTGTTTAGGGCCACTCTTGATTTTGCGCCCATGGGCTGGGCGATCGGTAGTTCTGTGGGTACAGCGCTGGCGCATCCAGGCGAGCCTGTAGTCTGTATTACCGGTGACGGCAGTATGCTGATGAGTGGTCAGGAGATAACAGTGGCCATCCAGGAAAAATTACCGGTGATTTATATTATCCTCAACGACAGTGCCTTTGGCATGGTTAAACACGGGCAACGCCTGACCGGCGCCGAGCCGATCGCCTTTGAGTTGCCAAAAATAGATTTTGCTGCATTTGCCGGCTCCATGGGTGTTGAGAGCCATATTATTCACTCCGTTGACGATCTGCTTGCGCTCGATGGCCGAGCGATCTGCCGACGCGCCGGCCCCACCCTCCTCGACGTTCGTATAGACCCAGAAGCAATGCCACCTATCGGTGGGCGAACAGATTTTTTGCGTGCAAACACCTAGTTATCTGACTGAACAGTTCTTATGAGTAAACCCCAGGAAAAGGCCCCGGAAGAGCAAATCACGACCAAGATTTGGCGAGAAGAGCCCGAGCCGGACAATCCTTTTGCAGCGTCAGCGTGTTATTGCTCCGGCTACGACGTCTATGGTGACTTGCTGGGCAAAATAAGCCTGGTCGAGTATATCTGGTTGCTATTTAAGCTCGAACCACCGAGTAAGTCCCAGGCCAAAGTTTTTGAATCCCTTGCCGTCGCGTTAGCTAACCCCGGACCCCGGGATCACAGCGTGCGTGCGGCTCTGAATGCTGGTGTCGGTGGCTCCACCAGAGCTTCGGCCTTGATTGCGGCGATTTCGGTAGGTGCCGGCAACCTGGGGGGCAGCCGAGAGGTCTATTACGCCCTGCAATATTGGCAGCAATGCGGTACTGACCTTGATGCCTGGCGAGAAATCATCGCTAACCCGCCGAAGGAGGAGCGGGCTGATGTCTGGCCCGAGATGGAGCATACACCGGGCTTCGATCCCAATGGTGCTAGCTGCCCTACCCCGGTGAAACAGCTACTCGACCACCTATGTACGATTGATGGAACCGAGACATTGCGATGGCTCCAAAAACATCGACTGGAGCTGGAGAAGTATTCACAAACACCCCTGAGTTTTTCTGGTGTTAGTGCTGCGGCATTATTTGATCTTGAGTTCGAGCCAGAACAGGTCGAGATCCTCTACCTTATTCTACGCCTGCCCGGTGCCGCCGCTCATGCCCTGGAGCAGGAAAAAATGGGTTTTACCCGCTATCCGTTTTTTGCCGACGGACTAACGTTGACCAATGATCCGGGGTCGGTGCCCAGTCATGGATGATTTGCAAAATATGCCATCTGGTCCCGAACTGCTAAAGCTGTGTGAGGACAACTGGCAAACGGATATGGGAGCCATCATTTTTGGTGAAGGCGCCGTTCTGCGTGGCAAGAGTGTGTTATCCGACTTTAACGACGGCTCATGGATGGAGTATTTTCTTTATGGTATTACTGGAAGAAAATTAGAAAAATATTCCAAATTTCTAGAAGGAATATGGCGACTGACTACCAGTTATCCGGATCCGCGACTATGGAATAATCGGGTGGCAGCTCTTGCTGGCACGACGCGATCAACCGGTGCTTTGGCGGTTTCTGCAGGGATGGCAGTTTCGGAAGCGACTATTTACGGACTTCGCCCTATTAAGGGGTCTCTAGATTTCCTCTATCGCGCTCAGGAAAAAATCGACGAGGGCCTGTCGGTACCTGAAATAACCATGGCCGAACTAAAAAAATTCAGGAATGTTTATGGCTATGGAAGGCCGTTGGTTGATGGCGACGAAAGAATAGCTCCATTCTTAAAATTCTCTCGCTCTCTGGGGATAGAGGAAGGCCCATATACAAAATTGGCTTTTGAAATTGGAGAATATTTAAAAGGAACCCGATTAAAATACCAGATAAATGCGGCGGGATTGGTCGCTGGGTTGGTTGCTGATCAAAATATTTCCCCAGAAGAGCATTATCGTATGGGAATACTATGCTTTGTGGCTGGCGTTTTACCATGTTACATCGATGCGACAAGTCATCGGGAAGGGACCCTGTTCCCTCTTTCAACAAAACGTATTAAATATAAAGGGCCGGCAACTACCAGAAGTTGGCCCTCCGGAGGTTAAGAATGGTTCCGTTAACTAAGTTTGCATTGATTATATCTTCTATAGCATTGGTCGGTTCGTCAGTGGCAATGGCCGGAGAAGAAGACGAGTTGTTGTCATTTTATGGCGACGAAGAATTCGTGAGTATTGCTACGGGTATATCCCAACCACTTTCAAAAGCACCCGCAGCTGCGTCAGTTCTTACTTCGGAGGATATCAAGCAAATAGGTGCCACCGACCTGGATGAAGTGCTGGAAACCATTCCCGGTTTGCATGTTACCAATCGAGCGCTTGGCTATGCCCCGATATATGTGTTTAGAGGAATACACACAGGTACTAATACTCAGGTTTTGATGTTAATAAATGGCATTCCGCTTACAAATCTTTTTATAGGAGATAGGGGGCAGGCTTGGGCAGGTATGCCAGTTGAATCCATTTCCCGAATAGAAGTAATTCGTGGGCCGGGTTCAGCAGTGTATGGAGCTGATGCTTTCGCCGGTGTTATTAATATCGTTACCAAAAATTCGGACGATATTTCTGGATTGGAAACAGGTGTTAGATATGGTTCCTTTAATACCAAGGATATCTGGTTTAATTATGGACATTCAGGTGAAAAATTAAAAATTGGTGCTAGCCTGGAGCTTCACAAGACCGATGGTCAGGATGAAAAAATTGATGCTGATAGTCAAACATTTTTGGACGCAATATCAGGTACTAACGCATCGCTTGCTCCCGGAGGCGTTAATTTAAACCGAGAAAATATAGATGCACGATTAGAGCTTGGTTATGGCCACTTTACCTTGCGTACTGGTGCCCAAATCAGACGCGATGCAGGATTAGGTGTGGGTATTGCCCAGGCATTGGACTTGAATGGTCGAGTTTCTAGTAATCGCTATAATGGCGACCTGACCTATGATAACCCGGATATATTGCAAAATTTTGGCATCAAAGCTAATGTTAGCTACCTGCAAACAAGTCAGGAGGTTGATGAAGATTTGATCCTTTTTCCAGCGGGGTCGCGCGGACCTTTTTTTGTCCCTAACAGTTATCCGCCGACGCCTATTTTCCCGCCATTCCCGAACGGTATTATTGGTAACCCTGAAGTGTATGAGCGTCATACAAGAGCAAATTTATTAGGCACCTACCGTGGTTTTGATCGCCACGAAGTGCTAGTAGGCACCGGCTACTATTACGGTGAAGTGTATAAAACCGAAGAGGAAAAAAACTTTGGTTTTGACCCGATAACGGGGTTTCCCATTTTTCCAGGCTCCCCTCTGGTCGATGTCAGCGATACACCTTTGGTGTTTTTACCCGAGGATAGTAGAGAGAATCGTTATTTGTTTATTCAGGATGTTTGGCACCTGGCTGATGACTGGGAGCTTACGGCGGGGGTTCGTTACGATCACTATTCCGATTTTGGTGATACGGTCAATCCCAGGTTAGCTCTGGTGTGGTCGACGCGACATAATCTGACTACTAAATTTTTATACGGTGAAGCATTTCGCGCACCTTCGTTCGCTGAAACCCGAGTTCAATCTAATCCCGCTGTGCGGGGTAACCCAGATTTGGAACCGGAAACCCTAAAAAGTTATGAACTCTCGTTCAATTATCGCCCAAATTTTGATGTGAGTATTGACCTGAATTTATTTCATTATGAGTGGGAGGATATTATTCAATTCATTCCCGATGCAAACGGTAGTACCGCACAAAATGTTGGTGAGCAGGAAGCCGACGGTCTTGAAATAGAGGTGAGTTGGGACATCACCGAGAAGGTGTCAATCTTAACTAATTACTCCTGGCAGGATGCTGAAGATAAGAATACCAGTAGTGATGCGGCTAACGCGCCAGCCCAACAATTTTATATCCGAGGTTTTGCCGAATTACCCAATAACTTTGATATCACCATACAGCTCAATAGTGTAATGGATCGTAAGAGAGCGTTTGGGGATTCGCGGCGTGATATCGATGATTACACTATTGTGGAT
>JAUUYV010000211.1 GCA_030590275.1 Porticoccaceae bacterium | reverse complement strand
AGTCCTTCTCGTTCAACGATAACGATGTCTTCGTTGATGTGCAGGCTACCATGGGGGCAACTGCAAGCAAGAAAACCTTCGGTGCACTGATAGATCTGCTGGACTGGCTGTTTAAAGCGCGTCGAAATAACAATTTGGTCGCTCTCTTCCAGCACCTCAGCGACTGAGATGATTTTTTCAGGTGAGATGTCCAGGGAAGGCGCCCGAGCGAGTAGGCGCAGCACCTGCGCCGGGGCTATTAAAATGCTGGGCTGGTATTGATTTAGTATTTCGATGTGGGCTTCTAAGGGCTGGATTAAATCAAAAAACCGAAATTTGATTAACTTGCCATCTACGCCTTCATAGAGCGGGCTGTTGGCCCGCAGGAAAAATGCGATACGATGTTTGCGTAACAGTGGCCTGGGGAGCATTTTTGCCAGAATGTTGCCGGCCCAGATGGCCCGTTCTTTATCGGTAGCCAGAAAGATACCCCGGTTACCAGAAGTGCCGGATGACAACCCGACGGTATAGCCATTCAGCTGACCTGAAAAATCACGGCTCTGTTCGTCTGCAAGAGCAAATTTGAACGCTGTTTCTTTGTTGATGCCTACGGTGTTTATGGCATCAAAGTTCTGCATGAATATTTTTTTATTGATGATCGGGTAGTCTGCAAGGGTCGGCGCTGCTCGTTGAGAATAATAAGGGGAGTGGCTCAAAACTCGGCTTTGCAAGTTCTTAAAACGCTGCTGCTGCCAGCGGGCAAGTTGTGCTCTGTTGGTGAAACGGCGCTGAGTTGTTTCGATAAAGCTATAGCCTGTGACCAGAGCCTTATGTAAGGGGTTCATGCTTGCGTAAGGTTTGTTGGCAATGGGATGGGATCAAGTTGAGGTCGGGATTACTGTTGAGCAAATAATGTAGCTGACTAATGGTCTGGAAGTAGGCCGCCGCGTCGTCGAGGAGCAGATGGGACAGGCGGTTGGGTTTTAGTTGTTTGGCCAGAGTTTCTATGGTCCAGCATGCATCACCAATTAGAAAATAGGGTTTTTGTCCTGGCGAATTAAACAGCAAACCAAAATGGCCGCGAGCATGGCCTGGCAAGTTAACAGCAATACAGTAGCCGCCTCCGAACAGGTCATATCCATGTTCAAACGGCTGTAGTGCTCCAGGTAATGAGCAGGGAGTGGAGTGCTCAATAAAATCGGTTCTTTGATAAAAGTCGTTGGGTAGCAGCGCTGGTAAAGTACCTTTGGTTAACTTGTAAAATCTTGAGCGCCTGCCATTGATGAACTCAAACCCTGCCTGAGAACAGATAAACCTGGCGTTTGGAAAATCATGCAGGCCGGCTATATGGTCAGCATGGAAATGAGAAATGAAAATTGCAGTGATCTCTTCGGCCTTAACCCCTCTGGTAAGTAACTGGGTTTTGAGGTCATGTGATGACTCGAAGGTTACCGGCGTAATCAAGCGATAGAGCTTTTCCGGAAAGCGGCTAGTGGCGGTATGGAAGTGACAGGCGTAACCGGTGTCAAACAGCAGATAGCCTTTGATCGGGTGTTTTAGCAAAGCAACAATCGCCGGGAAGATAATGCTTTTTAACGGTCGGCCCTGGGCAATCATTGCCTCTGGGTGGCGGCAGTGACCAACCTGCATCAGGCTAAAGTGTTGATCGGTACCATTTAACATATCGGTCTATTCCCTGTTCGATGCTAATAGCGGGTTCATAGCCAAGTTGTTCACGAGCTTTGGCTATATTTAATGTCTGGCTAGTTGCAAGCAGTCCCGCAGTGTAGCGGGTTAACGGTGGTTCTTGTGTGAGGCCAATTTTCGCGGCCCATTCCATGCCAGTGGCAAGCACCGATATAGGTATGGGGTTGATATTCACAAACTTGCAGGGAATGTTGAGTTTTTGGGTTAGGGTCCTAACCAGCTTGCCGACCTCCCAGGGTTCGCCGTTACTGATGTTAAACAGGGATTGTTGAGGTAAATCTTTAGTGGCTGCGAGCATTAACGCAGCAACAAGGTTTTGTACATAAGTCACGTCGACCAGCGCTTTGCCGCCGCCGATAAGGGGGAACCTGCCTTTATTGGCCACGCGCATCAGCCGTGGTACGAGCGCCTGGTCATGTTCTCCAAAAATACCCCGGGGGCGAAGAATGACTTTGGTAAGGTTTTTAGACGGATGGGCGCTTATAACCTGCTCGGCGAGTAACTTTGTTTTTGCATAGTGATTTGCGAAAACTTTGGGTAGTTTTGCATCCTCGCTAATATTCAAAGCATCGCGAAAATCAAAATACACGCTAGTTGTCGAAACATGGACAAAGCGAGGGATATTGAGCTGCTGACAGGCAGCCAGGATCGTTTCAGTCGCTAACACATTGTTGGCGTAAAAATCTTCATACTTGCCCCAGGGTGAGGATAGAGCAGCGCAGTGAAAGAGCACGTCTGCGGGTTCTAAAACGCGTTGAACATCTGCTTTATCTGTAAGATCAAGGGCCCGGAATTCTGTTTGCTCACTGGCCAGCTGATGGCCGATGGCCTGGTTCCGTCCAAGGGCAATAACCTGCCAACCCTCCCTTGCGAGGTGCTCACACAGATTGCGCCCGAGCCCACCGGTAGCGCCGGTAACAATAGCCTTCATATAGCATGTTCCAGAACAACTCCGCCAAGACTCATGCCGGCCGAGGTACCGACCATTAGTATTTTGTCACCCGGCGAGAGTGGACGGTTCACAAAAAGCTCATGCAGAGCAGTGGGTATGGAAGCCGCGATCTGGTTGCCGTGGCTGCTGAAGATATCAATGAGCTGGTCGTTGGATACGGTTAGCCGCTTTTTGATGTGGTCGAGCGCAAGTTGACTAGCCTGGTGAGGTACTACCCAGTCGATATCCTCCATTGTTAACCGGGCTGACTTCAATAATTGGTCCACGAATTTCGGCAGAATTTTCGCCGCCAGCCGATAGACTTCCTTGCCCTGCATTTGAAACTGCGCGTGGGGAAGGTAATTCCCCGGCGTGTTAGAGGGGTGCCGTCGAGAGCCGCCCCCCGGGATCACACAGTGATCATAACCAACGCTGTGGGTCTCGAACCGTGAAGCCAGGATTCCGCCTGTGTTTGATCGGCTGATAATCATTGCCGCTGCGCCATCCCCAAAGATAGCTGCCGATTCCAGCTTATCCCAGTTCAGCCCGACCGAGGCAATATCGCTAGAGACAATAACAATATTTTGATAATCGCTCGACAAAAGGAGTCGACTAGCGACGTCCAGCGCCATCAAAGCGCTAAGACAGGTCATATTGACGTCGAAGGCCTGAATTGGCCGCACCGGGTTAAGAGCTTTGTGAACTGCAGCGGCATTATAGGGAATGGCCTGCTCCATGGTGCCGCTACCAGAAACGATGCAGTCGATATCATCGAGGCCAAGCTTAGCCTGTTCAAGTGCCCCGTTAATCGCAGTCACTGCTAATTCAGAAGCGGTTTCTTTATCCACGAAGAAACGGGTATCTAATCCAGTTAACTGTTTTAATCGCCCCGCTTTGAGCCCAAGTTTTTTTTCTAAAGAGGATGAAGACACTACTCTCTCAGGAAGCGCTTTCCCTGTGCCGATTATTTTTATGTGCTGTACCACTGTTATATTTCTCCGTAAATATCAAAACCAGCGGGATCATCGAAATCACGCAACTTCTATTTAACGGTTTGGTCCTTCCGGTTTTTTCGAAGGTGTAGATCAAGCGAGTCAAGGGTTACCCATAAATCGTAAGCTGTCAACAGAGCAACGCAAGATCAAGGAATCAGCCGGCCCAGTTTACTGCTCTCGCAAGGCACTAAACAGTTCCCGAGCCGTGGGACTGAGTTCATTCTCTCCATCTTCGAGTATGCTCGCTAGATGACTGCGAAGCAGGTTGATGCCCCTGGGTATTGCCAGACCTTATTCGAGTAATTGTCCTCGGATTTGATTTGCCAAAGCTGTCCGTTGTTGGACTTATCGTTGCCGGATACGATGCAGTAATTGAATGTCCTGTTGGACCACGGTTTTGGCTTCAACATAGCGCGTGGTAGGGCGGCTATTTGCTAAGCAGATAGCCTGGGCATCATTGAAGTCATTCTTGTTGTTTTAACGTAGGGTGTTACGTAAGCCGGGTGAATGAGTTTGACCTGGTGCTCGTGAGCGGTGGCACAGGATTCAAACACAATGCGGCTCAGTGCTGTCGTGGCAAGAAAATGCTTAAACTAACTTCGTTCGAGTTTGCCTTGCTGGAGAATATGACCTTGCTGATCCTGAGTGCATAGGTGAAATACATTCTTTCACCAGGTCAACACCAATTGTATTGATCTTGTTCATGGGCACGCTCCTTTGGATTTGAATTAACGCTTCTTATCCGGGCTATGATGAGCCGCTTTCAAGGAGCGTATCCATCCCATCAGACTCGATTGATTTCCGTTCGCCCCGGGAAGATTATTTTTTATCGGCGGCGCTTTCCAGTGGTGGTCCGCCCT
>JAUUYV010000209.1 GCA_030590275.1 Porticoccaceae bacterium | reverse complement strand
TTCAAGCTGTTTTTCCTGCTTCAGGCCCGCGTCAACAGACTTTACAGTTTCCGATTTTTTATTCTTCATCCGTCAACCCGGCCAATATTAAGACACTCACAAAACACCACGGACGGCTCCTTTTTTTAGAGCCTCAACCACTTTTTGTTTGGGGCCATCAGCAACTATTCGACCATGATCTAAAATAATTAATCGATCAACCATATCGAGCATATTCATTTTATGGGTAACCAATATCAGAGTTTTATCGCTGACAAATTGATTCAATATCTTTTTAATGGATTCTTCGCTACCTTGATCCATGGCCGCAGTCGGTTCATCGAGCAAGACAATGGAGGGATCCCGCAAAAACACACGGGCGAGCCCCAAAGCCTGACGTTGCCCACCGGAGAGCGTTTCACCACGCTCTCCTACCACCATCTCGAATCCCTCTGGGTGAGAATTAATATAATCCAGCATCCCCGCTTTCTTTGCAGCCTCTACTATCTGAGTATCATCGGCGCCAACAACACCCAGTGTGATGTTTTCTCGCATCGACCCATAAAACAGCATAACCTCCTGTGAAACGTAACCCACACTGGCACGTAAATTAACTGGATCGATTTGCTTCACATCAAAACCATCATAGAGAATAGAGCCACGATCGGGCTCGTATAAACCGAGTGCTAATTTAGCTAAAGTTGACTTACCGGAACCGACACGACCAATAACACCAACCTTTTCCCCCGCCTTAATACGGAAAGATATATTTTCTAATGATGACTTGCCTTGCTGGGGATAGGTAAAATTAACGTTCTTAAACTGCAAATTACCTTTAAATTGATGTTGCTGTAAAAACCGCTCTCCGAGCTCTCGTTCCACCGGCATTTGCATAATTTCGTCGAGAGACTTTAGCGTCGCTTCAGCATGATCATAGGTGGTTAACAAGGAAGCTATTTGTGCCAACGGTGCCAGAGCACGACCATTGAGAATGACACAGGCAATCAGACCACCCAGGGTGAGTTCTTGCTCCGATATCAGGTATACCCCCCAAACCACAACGCCTACCATTGCTAACTGCTGTAAGAAACTCACGGTTAAGAGTGTGGAATTTGAGATCATGCGTGACGACAAGCCCCATTGAGAGACATAGCCCACTGCCTGCTCCCAGGTTCGCTGCGAACGACTTTCAGCGGTCAGAGTCTTGATGGTTTCAATACCCACCATGGTCTCTATTAACGTCGCATTCTTTTTTGCCGAACCCCGCATTACATTCTCTACGGAGGGCCTTAACCGTACCTGAGCCTGGTATCCAAGCAGAATAGCTACGGGAATAACCGACATCGGCACCACTACCAACCAACCACCCAAATACCAAATAAAGCATAGAAATAATAGGAGAAAAGGTAGATCAATCAAGGTCAACATTGTTGATGAGGTGATGAAATTACGAATGGTATCGAATTCCTGCAAACGACTGGCGAAGGCTCCCACCGAGACAGGCCGATTGCGCATCTTAATACTTAATATACGTTCAAACAGGTTGGCAGACAGAATAACATCGGTGCGTTTTGCCGCTAGCTCGACCATATAACTACGCAGTATTTTTAAACCCAGATCAAACAAATAGACAATCACCACACCAATCGCGAGCGCCCAGAGGGTTTCTACTGCATTGTTGGGGACCACTCGGTCGTACACATTCATGACGAATAAAGGCTGCGCCAACACAAAAAGATTTATAAAAAAAGAGGCTATCAAGACATCGCGATAGATTGAGGTAGAAGCTTTTAACACCCCCCAGAACCAGTGTTGCCCTGTGGTTTTATAAATTTTGGGTGTACGGGCATCAAACTCCTGCATTGGACGCAGGTAGAATATGTTTCCACTGTAGTCTGACTCTAATTTAGCTAAAGAGCGCTGTTCACGCTGCATGGTTTCTGGGCACATAAATATCCCATAACCCAGAGTTGCATCTATATCGGTAAGTACTGCTGAGCGGCCGTCCTTTAGCAATAAAATAGCGGGTAAAACATCTTTTGGAATATCACTAAGATTCCGACTAACCAGGAGTGCCGCAAGGCCACCCCTGTTAGCGGCCCGTATCAACAATTCTGGTGTTAAACGACCATCTTCAAGCGGTAAACCTGCAGTCAATGCCGTTGCGGAAGAAGGCTTGCCCTCCAACCTGGCCACTAGCAGCAAACTGTCCAACAAACTAATTCTGGTTGGGTCGCCGCTACTCACGCCATCCGGGGCTACGATAGCCCCAGATTTCGCATCACTTATCGATCGTCCCATATACTATCCGTTAAATATTGCCAGCTTGAGAGACTCCAACATCGCGATGCAATATTTGAGCAGGCAGGGATAAGTTGGTTAGATGGAGATCAGAACGTAAAGAAATCTACTTTAATCTCACACCTATGAATACAAGGGCAAGATCATAACAATAACGTGACATTAAAGCTATTTCTGGCTGAAAGTTAAGCTCCCAATATATTGATACTTATGCTTTTTGTGATAAAGCTCAAGTTTGTTTGAGATAAAAAAAGCCCCGGGATTTTAAGCTCCCGGGGCTTAAAATCCGACCAGAGATCAGCCGGACCAAATCATCGACTTAACTGGACGTGTTATAACCCAACATCGCCTTGGTTTCGAGGTACTCCTCCATTCCCCAGGCGCCATGTTCACGGCCATTACCAGACATACGATAGCCACCGAATGGCGCGCCCTGATCCCAACGAGCACCATTCAACTCCACGTGACCCGCTCGAATTCGACGTCCTACCTGCTTGGCGTGCTCCAGATCCCCAGATTGCACGTAACTGGAGAGGCCATAGGGGTTGTCGTTGGCAATGGCTACAGCCTCGTCGTCGGTGTCATAGGGAATTAAAGAAAGCACTGGGCCAAAAGCCTCCTCCCGTGCGGTGAGCATGTCATTTGTCACATTAGTGAACACTGTGGGTTGTACGTAGTAGCCTGTTTCCAGACCCTCGGGCTTTCCTGCTCCACCTACTAACAACTCGGCTCCTTCATCAATACCGCGCTGGATAAAGGCAACCACTCTCTCGTACTGAGCTTTATTGGCTATGGGCCCCATGTAAGTACTTTCGTCACTGGGCTCACCAACTACTACTCCGGCTATCGTCTTAACGACAATTTCTTCGATTTCTTTTTGATGCTTTCGGGGGATCAACATCCGGGTTGGCCCATTGCAAGCCTGTCCACTATTGAACATTGCCTGGCGAACGCCTCCTTTGACCGCTTTATCAAAGTTGGCATCGTCCAGAATAATGTTCGCCGATTTACCACCCAGCTCCTGACCAACCCGCTTAATGGTGGGTGCAGCCGCAACCGCAACCGCCGCCCCGGCGCGGGTGGAACCCGTAATTGAGACCATATCGACCTCCGGGTGACTCGCCATCGCTTCGCCAACCACGGGACCATCGCCCACAACCAGATTAAATACTCCGGCCGGCAACCTCACTTCCTCAACAATTTCTGCCAGAATAAAAGCATCCAGGGGTGCCAACTCACTAGGTTTAAGCACCATCGTACAGCCAGCGGCGAGAGCAGGCGCAACTTTGCCTGCGATCTGGTTTAACGGGAAATTCCAGGGTGTAATTAGGCTACAGACGCCAATAGCTTCACGAATCACGTGGGTTTTACCGGAATCAGATTCAAACTCATAATCCCGCGCCAATTGCGCCGCCTCCTTGAAGGTAAATACCGGGTTACCAACCTGTGTCGGCTTAACTAACGACGAAGGCGCCCCCATCTCTGCCGATATAACCTCGGCGAGGTCGTCGATACGCTTCTCCAGGGCTTCCGCTATTTTATCGATGTATTTGGCCCGCTCCTCCGGTGGAGTTTGAGACCAACCATCAAATGCTGCACGAGCAGCCATTACCGCAGCATCCACATCTGCTATGTCGCCCATTGCGACTTTGGCAACCACTTCTTCTGTCGCCGGGTTAATTACCTCTGCCACATCACTACTTTGTGGCGCCTGCCATTGGCCATTAATATAAAACTTGTCTTTTACCCACACGATCTGTTTCCTCCAGCCTGTTCAATGGTTTATTAGCGGCTTCACTACAGAACGTAATGAATCTCACACCTTCGACGCCCTACTGCGCACGATTGCCCTCCATTGTGCCCAGTTTACAGGGAGCCAATCAAGAGCAATCTCCACAAGAGCCTTTTAAATACAATTACACCGAGGACGAGCAGGCAGTGTAAAATACCTACATCCTATTCCTGTTTTTTCCTTTTGATCACCCTTACAGGCTTTACTTTTTTCATACCCCCTGAACGATATGAACCAAACCTCCGGTCTACATCACGATTCACAGGTAGCGCCTTTAGAAGCCCAAAAACCTGCCATAGGCGCCCGGCGCTTTTGCGTCGCTCCCATGCTTAAACGAACAGATCGGTTTTGCCGCTATTTTTTTCGCCAGATTAGCCATCATGCCTACCTGTACACGGAGATGATCAACACTGGAGCCATTCTTCATGGAGATCGTAATCGCCATCTATACTTTGAAGAAG
>JAUUYV010000194.1 GCA_030590275.1 Porticoccaceae bacterium | reverse complement strand
ACCGCCCGTACCAATGCGCGCCGTAGTCGCGAAGATCTGCATGCGCTCGATTTGCGTGAACGCGCTCTCCAAACTCAATTAGTAGGTGTTCGTGAAGGTATTGGGCGGCTCGAAATTCAAATCGAAAGACTTCGTGAACACAGTGCCAGGGTCGATCAGAGTATTGCCCAGCATACCGATCCTACCGAGGAACTTCAGGCCAGGCTGCAGGAGCGGCTTGCGGTGCGGCTCGATCTGGAAAAGCGGCTTGGTGACGCTCGTAAGTTAATGGAGGAGACCGAGTTCTCCCTGCGAGAAGAGGAAACCAGGCGAACAGAGCTGGAAAAGCGCAGTGAGGGGTTACGGGAAGGGCTTGAGCAATTGCGTTTGAAAGCACAGGAAGTAGCAACTCGGGCTGGAGGCCTGGCGGAGCAGGTTGAGGCCCAGAATTACCAGCTAGGCGACTTGCTAGATGAGCTAGCTGATGATGCAGATCCGCTGCAGTGGCAGGAAAGCATTGACCACCTGGATCGTCGTATTCAGCGGTTGGGAGCAATCAACCTGGTGGCAGTGGAAGAGTTTGCACAGGCCTCAGAGAGAAAAGAGTACCTTGATACTCAGCAGCTGGAGTTAAGTGATGCTCTGGATACCCTTGAGGGCGCCATTCGAAAAATTGATCGAGAAACCAGGACTCGTTTTAAAGAAACTTTTGAAAAAGTTAACGGATCATTGAAGCAACTTTTCCCAAAACTATTTGGTGGCGGTCATGCTTATCTGGAATTAACTGGAGATGATTTGTTAAATACTGGGGTTACGATCATGGCTCAGCCTCCGGGTAAGAAAAACGCTACGATCCATTTGCTTTCCGGGGGTGAGAAGGCGTTGACGGCTATAGCGCTGGTCTTTTCAATATTTCAACTTAATCCGGCCCCATTTTGCATGCTGGATGAAGTTGATGCGCCGCTCGACGACATAAATACTGGGCGTTATGCTCAAATGGTCAAGGAAATGTCAGAAAAAGTTCAATTTGTGTTTATCACCCACAATAAGATATCAATGGAAATTGCTAATCAGTTAATGGGGGTGACTATGAACGAGCCCGGGATATCACGTTTGGTGTCAGTGGATGTTGATGAAGCTATGCAGCTAGCTGAGGCTTAGATTAAATGTATAAAAAACAATATATTAATCGTATAAATTAAACAACTTTATCAAAGTTTAATGATGAATTTTGGTTCTCGCGAAATACTGATTGTGTTGGGGGTACTGGTGGTACTAGGAATAATTCTGGATGGTTTGCGGAGAGTGCGCGCTGGGCGCGATGGCAAATTGCGCAATAGTACCCGAAGGCAACCTATATTTGATGACGACTCAGTGGAGGAGCCGATTAGTGAGCTACCCAGTGGTGGAGCCCGTGTCGTTGGTTACCGGGACGACCAAACTGCGGATCAACTCAATACAGATATCCGTAGCGCTGCGGAGCATCAAATACACAAAGTCACTACCCCATTTCGGGAACTGGAGCAGGTTCCGCTCGGCCTGGACGATACTGGTGGAGGCACAGAAGACCGCCAGAAGGCTGAAGAATTACCACCGGAGCCACACGATGACGAATTAGGGCATGCTGTGGTATTCCATCTGATGGCATCAAGCGGAGAAGTTTTTCCTGGTCGGGAACTAGATGCAGCTATGGTTAAGCAGGATATGTTTCCCGGCGCAGATCAAGTTTACCATCGCTACCGCGATGAAAATGGTTCGGGGTCAGTACTCTTCAGTATTGCCAATGCCATTAATCCTGGCACGTTTGAATTTGATGCGATGAATAATTTTGCGACCCCGGGACTCACTTTTTTTATGATTGTTCACGATAGCGATGAAGCATTATCGATCTTCGATGACTTGCTCTCAGTGGCGCAATCACTGGAACGCACCCTGGGTGGAGAGCTAAAGGACGAACGTCGTAGTACGCTCACCAGGCAGACGATAGCCCACCGCCGTCAGCAGGTGGTGGATTACACTCACCGTTCCGCCTGACCGGGGTGAGCGCTAATTCGCTGCCGAGTGCTATTACCACGGAAGCAGCTACTCTTCGATATAGGCTCAATAAACATAATATTTACTATTATGTTTATGATGACCCCATCATCAGTGATAGAGAGTACGACCAACTCCTGCGCCGGCTGCAGGAAATCGAACAAGAGTACCCAGAACTACTTTCTCCGGATTCTCCGACCCAACGAGTTGGTGCGTCGCCGCTGTCCGCTTTTAGTCAGGTACGTCACCAGTTACCGATGTTATCACTCGATAATGCCTTCGATGATGGCGAACTGGTTGATTTTGATCGACGGGTGCGAGAACGCCTCGCGGGTACTGATAAAAGCGAGGCTGCTCAACTTTTGCTGGAATACGCCTGTGAACCAAAATTCGATGGTCTCGCTGTTAGTTTACTGTATCGAGACGGACTGCTCGAACGTGGGGCTACTCGAGGTGATGGAGAAACCGGCGAAGATATTACGGTCAACCTACGGACTATTCCGACCATACCATTACGCTTGTTGGGTGACGAGATTCCGTCCTTGCTAGAAGTACGAGGCGAAGTCTACATGCCCCTGGCAGGGTTTAAAGTACTTAATGAACGCGCTGAGCAAGTGGGTGAAAAGGTCTTTGTTAATCCTCGCAATGCCGCTGCGGGGAGCCTACGTCAGCTAGATTCTAAAATAACAGCTTCCCGGCCATTGGAGTTTTGTGCCTATAGCGTAGGTATTAGTGAGGGTTGGACCTTGCCCTCTACCCACGTTGCTATGTTGGAAGGGCTGAGGACTCTGGGGTTTCTAATCAGCCCCTTGCTGGAACTGGCAGATGGGATTGCAGCCTGTAAGACATATTATGAAAAGCTCAGTGGGCTGCGTGCCAGTCTGGATTATGATATTGATGGTATCGTGTTTAAAGTTAATCGCTTCGACTATCAACAGCAACTCGGTTTTGTGGCTCGTGCTCCGCGCTGGGCCATTGCACGGAAGTTTCCAGCGGAGGAGACGACTACTCAACTTTTGGACGTGGAATTTCAGGTAGGTCGTACTGGTGCGATAACGCCAGTGGCTCGCCTGGAACCGGTTTTTGTAGGAGGCGTTACAGTATCTAATGCAACGCTACATAACAGCGATGAAATTACGCGTTTGGGTGTCGAGATAGGTGACACCATTGTGGTGCGTCGGGCGGGTGATGTTATTCCGCAGGTCGCACGAGTGGTAATAGAAGACAGACCAGTAGAGACAAAACCTATTATTTTTCCTGCTCGTTGTCCTGTCTGTCAGTCTGACTTACAGCGTGTTGAAGGAGAAGCGGCGGTACGGTGCACCAGTGGTCTTATTTGTTCGGCGCAGCGTAAGCAGGCGTTAATCCATTATGCTTCCCGGGACGCCATGGATATTGAGGGGCTGGGCGATAAACTGGTCGGACAGTTAGTGGATGCCAATTACCTGAATTCACTGCCTGATATTTATCGGCTGGAGCTTAAAAAGCTGGTTGAACTCGAACGGATGGGAGACAAGTCCGCAAGTAATCTGGTGGCCAGTATTGCGAAATCACGGGAAACTACATTGGACCGATATTTGTACGCGCTGTGTATTCGACAAGTGGGTAAAGCCACCGCGCGTGCTCTTGCTCGGCATTTCTGTTCCTTAGAGGCGCTGCAAATGGCCGATGAAGAAGCACTGCAAACGGTGGACGATGTGGGTTCGGTAGTGGCCAGGTTTGTAAGACATTTTTTTTATAGCTAAGATAATTGTAAGGTGATAGAGGCCTTAATCGAGGCGGGCGTGACCTGGTCAGAAGTAGAGACTAGCGCAAACAAGGCACCGTTGCCCCTGGTCGGCCAAGCCTGGGTACTGACTGGGACCTTACAGCTTATGACTCGCGCTGAGGCAAAAGCTCGGCTCGAAAGCCTGGGGGCGAAAGTGTCGGCTAGCGTGTCGGCTCGGACTCATCGGCTAGTGGCCGGCGAAAAAGCAGGCTCCAAGTTGGATAAGGCTCGGGAGCTGGGAGTCCCCATCATGAGTGAAACTGAATTTTCAGAATGGTTAAGTAAACCAGAGAAGGGCTGATACACTCTTCTTCCGAACTAGTACCGAACTAGGTCGTGTGTAGAGGCCATCGGTAGTAAGGCGGGTTGGTCACTTCCCATATGACGAGTCCCTGGTTAAGACGAGTTCTTATAATGAAGAGGAGAAACTGTGGAAGCCGAATCCATTGTTTACGGTTGTATAAAAGATAGCGTTTACGGGGGAGCTAACCGGGATCGGGTAGTCACTAATCGTGAGGCAATGTCCACGCTACCATCTGCCGACAGTTGGCCTTTACTGAGCAGAGATATGTTTGCTTCAAGCGATCAATTTATGGTGATTAACGAGCCACGTACCGAAGTATTTCATTTCGGGGCATCCTATCTGGGAATAGAGTACGAATGGCAGCTGTGGATGGATCAATTTGAGAGCTTGTTAGCACAGATGTTTTGGGTATCCGCAGTTGTTCATCTTGAGACAGAATCTTCCGGATTCCACAGTTTTCACTGGGACAGTAATGCAGATTATCATCGTCCTGGTAGCGGTGACATACAGGTTCGCTGTGAGTGGAGCCGAGAAAGCTGGCTTTAACGGCTTGCGCCTGCTGGTTTTAGCATTTGTGAATGCCAGGCTTATGTCGGCGTCTATCAGCGTCGGCTTTTTCTATCCCTAAATCAGTTAACACATTATTAGCATCAGTGACTCTGCATCAAGCGAACCGCAGCGAATAGCGGGTCGATTTCGTTTTTATTT
>JAUUYV010000126.1 GCA_030590275.1 Porticoccaceae bacterium | reverse complement strand
CCATGGGCTGAGGAGGGAATTAAACAAATATTACGTTGTTGCTGCTGCTGGCTCTGGTGATATTTAGTGATGGCCAGCAGTCCAGCGTACTCTCCCTGGGAACCCGCGTTGGGTTGTAGAGACACTGCATGGTAGCCGGTGCAGGCGGCCAGCATTTTTTCCAGGTCTTCGAATAATTGTAAATAGCCCTGAGCCTGGTCGAGTGGTACGAAGGGGTGAATATTAGCGAACTCTGGCCAGGTGACCGGAAGCATTTCCGCTGTGGCGTTGAGTTTCATGGTGCAGGAACCGAGAGGAATCATGCTGTGGTTAAGGGCGATGTCCCGGCTTTCCAGGCGGGTGAGATAACGCAACATTTCTGTTTCGCTGTGGTAGCGCTTGAATACAGGGTGTTGAAGAATGGCATCGTTTCGTAGCAATTGTTGCGGCAGTCCGTATAGCTCTTTTACCGCGCCGCCTGTCTCTAAACCCGCTCCAAAAATATCCAGTAACTGGTTTATCAGCTGCAGGTCGCTGGTTTCGTTCAGGCTAATAGCCAGTGCACGGTCACCTACTTTTCGCAGGTTGATGTGTTTTTCCTGGGCATTTTTATAGAGAGTGTTTTGTTGAGAACCTACTTCTATTGTCAGGGTGTCAAACCAGCTTTTGTTGCGTAGGGTATAGCCCTGGTTTTTAAGGCCAGAGGCTAGTTGGTTGGTGAGCTGGTGAATGCGACTCGCAATTTTTTGTAAACCATTCGGGCCGTGATATACCGCATAGAAACCGCTAATGACTGCCAGTAAGACTTGCGAGGTACAGATGTTGGAGTTGGCTTTCTCTCGTCGTATATGTTGTTCTCTGGTTTGCATAGCCATACGCAGCGCAGGTTTGCCGCGGCAGTCTACGGATACGCCGATTATGCGGCCGGGTGCGGCCCGTTTGTAGGCTTCGCGAAAAGCAAAAAATCCGGCGTGAGGACCACCGAAGCCTGGCGGGATGCCAAAGCGCTGATTGCTGCCTACGACAATATCGGCACCCATGTCGCCTGGTGATTTAAGTAAAACCAGGCTCATCAGGTCTGCGGCGACAATTGCCAGCGCGTTGTGCTGGTGTATCTGTTCTATCTGTGTGCTTAAGTCGTTTACCTGTCCGTCGCTGCCTGGGTACTGCAAAAGAGCGCCAAAATAATCCCTCTTCAAAAGTTCAGTTTCCGGCTTGCCCACCAGTACTTCAAAACCAAAGTGTTCGGCGCGGGTTTGTACTACTGCGATAGTTTGAGGGAGGCATTGCTCATCCACAAAAAAACGCTGACTTTTGTTTTTTCGTTGCTGGCGTTTGGCCATGGCCATGGCCTCAGCCGCGGCGGTCGCTTCATCGAGTAGCGAGGCATTGGCCATTTCCATGCCACTGAGATCCATGATCATCTGCTGGAAATTTAGCAGTCCTTCGAGACGACCCTGGGAGATTTCAGGTTGATAAGGTGTGTAGGCGGTATACCAACCGGGATTTTCTAACACATTGCGTTGAATGACCGAAGGTAGAATGGTGTCGTGATAGCCAAGACCAATGAGCGATGTATAAAGCTTGTTTTTCGAGGCTAACTGTTTTAGCTGGATGAGGGCTTCTCGTTCAGTTAAGGGATTGCCCAGCTCGAGTGCTGAGGTCTTGAGTATCGCTGGCGGTACGACCTCTTCGATGAGTGAGTCCAGGTCAGTGATACCGAGCTCATCCAGCATGCTTTGCTGCTGGGTAGGGTTGAGGCCGATGTGGCGCCTGGCAAACTCACCGTCGCTCACGTTTGAAAGTACATCTGCGTTGCTAGTATTTGCGGGCAACGATAGAGTAATAGGATCGCGTTTATCGGCCATAGGGGAGTTTCGTTCTCTTAGATAATGTACTAAATGCGGGATATAGGTGGCAGAGCTGTCGATGGATGATATCAGTGGCCCCGCACTGCCAGCAAACTCTCAGAGGAATTAATGGATACTTCCTGTATTTCGCTACAAAACTTGTTAGCTGAGGTGCGTGCCTGTGGCCATTGTCAGGATTTACCTCTGGGTCCGAGGCCTGTTGTACAGATCAGTGTCAGTGTCAGTGTAGCCGAACGTATCCGCCGCTGACCCGTCGCGACATCGCGGCATTGACCTTTGGTACCTCCATCGCCCAGGAGTCGGCGGTGGCTACATCAAAACCCGTGGTTTGAGTTTGAGATACTGCTCGTTCTAAAACGATGTGTGGCCGAAGTTATAGATGACGTATCGATGGATAACTCAGAGGGATAGTTAAATTTGTGAGTCAGTCCGCAAAAACACTTATTGGCACGTCAAATAAGGTGGTTTGGTTGATATGGCTATTCCCTCAACTCAGCATAGAGAGAATAATTGAAGCATTAGGAATGACAGGATTAGGATTGAATTATTATGTCTGATAGCTACGGTCAAGAAGATGGTGAGCATAGTGCAGAGAACCTGGTTGAGGTGTCTACCAGTCAGCTGCAGATTGGCATGTTTGTAGCCGAGCTGGACAAACCCTGGCTTGAAACTCCATTTTTGGTGCAGGGTTTTGAAATTCGTAGTAAGAGTCAAATACAAACCTTGATGCAGCATTGTAAAAACGTCTTTATTGTTGGAGGGGGGGCAGCTCGTGTTGCCTTCGAGAAGGTACAGGCGCCCCCACCGAAATTAGCCACGGCATCATCGAAGATCAAAAGTAGTGGCGTCACCATAAACCGAGGTGGAGCTAAAAACAAAAATTCCGGAGGAAAGGTTAGTGCTCTGAGGCGTATGGCGGCACGACCAGAGTATGAACCGAAGAGATCCGTACGGGCCGAGCATAAAGTTGCACGCGAGGTTAGTGACGCTGGTAAGGTTAATATCAAAGCTATTATGCACTCTGTACAGATGGGTCAGATGATTGATACTGATGTTGCGGAAGACACAGTGAGCGGTTGCGTACAGAGTATTATGAATAATCCAGATGCAATGAGCTGGATGAGTAAAATTAAGGATGAGAATCAATACACTGCTGAGCACTGTTTAAATGTTTGCATTTTGGCGATAGCCTTTGGTCGTCATTTGCGCTTGACGCAACCTGAGCTTCAATTGGTGGGTCTGTGTGGTCTGCTGCACGATGTTGGCAAGATGAAAGCACCCCAGGAAATCCTGGATAAACCTGGCAAATTGACTGAAGAAGAATTTAAAATCATCCAGCAACATACAGTAGATGGTCATCGTTTGCTGACTGACACAGTCAGTGATGTGGTGCACAGCCTGGCTATAGACGTTGCTCTTAATCACCACGAACGTCCGGACGGTAAGGGATATCCACGGGGACTGGAAGTTGGTATCTCCGAATTCGCCAGAATTATAGCGGTGGTAGATGCCTATGATGCGATTACCAGTAATCGTTGTTATTCCAGAGCTAAGTCGCCAGTGCAGGCGCAGAAGATTATTTTTGAAAATCGAGGTAAGCAGTTTGATGAAGAAATTGCTCTTGAATTTATTAAAGCGATCGGCCCTTATCCCCCAGGTACGATCGTGGAACTGCGTAATGGTATGGTGGGAATAGTGTTGACCGGAAAACACAAATTTCGTCATTTACCCACGATTGTCGTGTTACGAGATGCAAATAAGGAACCAATGAGTGAACGTACCGTCGAGTTACATTTGACGGATACTAACGAGTTGAGTAAGGATTTTCTGATTAAAAAGACACTTACCGATGGTGACTGCGGTATTTATTTAAAGGACTACAAGGTTAAGTCTGAAGCGGCTATGTTTTAGCTGAAGTCTTCTAAGTAAAGTGTTTTAAAAGGGAGGTGTTCTAAAAAGAAGTGTCGCCTGTTGCGATTTGTTTTTTTAGATACTCTTCAATAACAAATTGATACAAGCCGGTAATAGCGTTTTTCATTTCCTACCGTAATATTTATTCTAGATTTTATAGTTTGACCTATCAGGGCTCTTGCCATGGGCGAGTCGATGCTAATGTGGTTCTTGCGGGTGTCAATTTCATCAGCTCCGACCAGGCGGTAGGTGGCTTCATTGTCTTCGTCGTTTAGGCCTAAAATTTCCTTTGTGATCTCCTGAAGAGTCACTTGTGCGCCAAAAAAGACCTTATTTTTGTCATCAGGTGTTTGATCAACGATGATGATCTCTTCAAGTCTTTTGTGCAGGTAGCGAACACGATAGTCGATTTCTCGGAGTCGACGTTTGCCGTAAATATAATCGCCATTTTCAGAACGGTCGCCATTTTTGGCGGCTTCGTGGACCTGGGCTGTTACCTGGGGACGTTCGATTTTCCACAATAGCCTTAATTCTTCTCGTAGTCTGTCGGCCCCCTCTGGAGTAATGTAGGGAGAAGATTTTGGCTGGGGTGGTCGGTAGCGGCTCATGCTTGAGTGGTTTGGGTATTCGCTGTGGGTTTACCGGGTGGAGTCGGTATTCCAAGCACCCTACGGTAAAAGGCAAGCTCTTCGCGAAACACGCGGGCAATATTTTCGGTTTTGCGAAAGCCATGACCCTCTCCAGCAAAGGGTACATAAACGACATCGAGATTTTTTGTTTTTAATGCATCCACCATGGCGAGTGCCTGGTTGGGCGGTACAACTTTGTCGTCGAGGCCCTGAAAAAAGATTACCGGGCAATTGAGGTTTTCAATATGGTGGACAGGTGAACGTTCGAGATAGGTTTCTTGTGCTTCAGGATAAGGGCCAACCAGGGAATCCAGATAACGGGCTTCAAACTTATGGGTGTCTCTGGCCAGGGTTTCGAGATCACCAATACCATATAGGCTGGCTCCAGCCTGAAAGATATCACTAAAGGTAAGAGCAGCCAGCACTGTGTAACCACCAGCACTGCTGCCGCGGATGAGGAGTCGCCGGGGATCCGCTAATTCTTGTTCGCAAAGATGTGTCACTCCCGCGACGATATCCTCTACATCGCTAAGCCCCCAGTTACCATTGAGTTTGTTACGATATTTTTTTCCAAACCCGGTACTACCACGATAGTTAAAGTCGGCCACCGCGAAGCCCCGGTTGGTCCAAAATTGAACTTTGTAGCTTAAAGCCGTGCTGGTTGCTCCCGTGGGGCCTCCGTGACACAGTGCGATCAGTGGCGGTGTTTCTCCTTGTAGAGCAGTGTATTCGGGATTGGTGGGTGGATAGTAAAACCCGTAGGCGCTGTCTTCGTTAGTAGTGGAGTAACGGAGAGTTTGTGGTCTGGAGAAATGTTCCGGCTCTACCTGGGGAGAGCCAATTTGGTGCAGAACAGTCAGGTTCTGGTTCTCGATATCCAGCTCTACTAACTCGCTACCGTGATGAGGAGAAGAGGCGATAAACCAGGCCCGGTGCTCACTAACCGTCAGCGAAGAAAGTTGGGAATAGGGTGTTGGTATGGTGTGCAGGGGGCGGTAACCAGAGGTTTCTCTGTCTGGCCAAATCAGTCCCAGATGCCAGAGTCCGTCCTCGGTGTAGAGTGCCACGACACCGTGTTTGCTGATGCCATAATTAGACATACCCAATGTCCAAAGCGGCGTGGCGAATTCCGCCTGGCGTAGACAGACTGGGAAAGCAGTGGGTGGGTTTTCAAGTGAGCGCAAATCTTTTGCGCCGGTCCGGTAAATATTCCACCAATCGCTGTAATCCGAGACAAAATATAAATCACCATCCGTCGTCCAGTTAATTTGCAGGATTGATTCATCGTTGTCATTCCCGGTGTTTTTTGCTGTCACGCTTTGTGGTTCGTCCAGGTAGCCGTCGGCCTTAAACTCTGCGACCTGCAGTCGCGTGTTATCCCAGGGCATATTGGGGTGCTGCCAGCTGATCCAGGCTAAAGTCGATTGGTCTGGGTTTAGGCGTGGGCAGGCATAGAAATCAGCCCCCGATACTATCCGGGTAAGCTCCTGCTTCCCCCTTACAGAAATCGCGGCAATAAAATTTTCTGGCTCCTGCTGCTCTTCGCGATGTTGTTCACAGACAGTGATTAGGCGTTGGCGACGACTAT
>JAUUYV010000214.1 GCA_030590275.1 Porticoccaceae bacterium | reverse complement strand
TGGGCGCTTCTGGACCACAGGTGGTAGAGGGTTGGCACGGCGTCCCCTATGGCAAGCCGGTCACTCGCCTCAAAGAATACATTACCATCATGAAAAAGATTTTTGCTCGGGAGGAGGCCTTAACTTTCGAGGGCGATATGTACCAATTACCCTATACGGGTGAAGGTGCAACCGGGCTGGGTAAGCCCCTGAAAAGCATTCTCCATTGCGATAGCGATATCCCGATATACACAGCAAATATCACCCCAGCAGGAGTCAAGGCTGCGGCCGAAGTGGCCGATGGGTTTTTCCCAGTCTGGATGGATCCACAGCAATTTCACGTCTTTGAAGAGCCCATCAACAAAGGCTTCGAAGCCGCCGGCGGAAAAACACTGGATAACTTCGACATCGCGCCTTTTGTGCGAGTGGTTATCGGCGATGATCTCGAAGCCTGTATGTTACCGCTTAAAAATAATCTCGCCCTCTACATTGGCGGCATGGGCGCGCGCAGTAAAAATTTCTATAACGACTATGCCAAACGTCTGGGGTTTGAGGAAGCAGCGATAAAAATCCAGGACCTCTATCTGGATGGCCGCAAGGCTGAGGCCGCCGCTGCGGTACCTAATGAACTGGTAGATGCCTGCAACCTGGTAGGTTCACCGGATCGGATTCGAGACCGCGCGCAACTTTGGAAGGATGCGGCCAAAAAAGGCCATGTCAGCACCCTGCTGCTATCGGATACCAGCGTCGAAGCCGTCCAGTTAATGGCTGAAGTGATGTTGTAGGCTTGAACGTAAGCGACTTTCCCAGAACTAATTCAAGCACCACTAGCCTCTGCCGAGATAAGGCTGGGAGATGGGTAAAATAATCGACTCGAACAAATTAACGTGCTCGGGTAAGGTCGCTATCGTCACCACTAACTCGGCGAGGTCATCGACCGCCATAACGCCCTCCTGCTCCGGCACCTGGGGTGACTGCTCCCATATATCGGTCATCACATTACCCGGGTTGACGCAGCACACCGCAATATTATAAGCGCGAAGTTCCAGCGCCAACGCTTTGGTTAAGCCAGTAACGGCAAATTTGGAGGTGGTATAGGGTGAGCTTTTCACCCGCGGCATTTGCCCCGATATGCTGCCGATATTAATGATGCGTCCCTTCTTCTCGGGTTTCATTAAACGGGCAGCTCCCCGGCAACACAGAAACATACCGTTAACATTGACATCCTGAACCCTACGCCAGTCGGCAAAGCTGAGTTCATCAATACGGCCTGAGATAGCCATGCCGGCATTGTTAACGAGAATATCCAGGCCCTGATCGTGCTCTGCAACCAACTTGAATAGCCGATCCACCGAAGCCTCATCGCTAACGTCGCACACACAGACTTGCGCAAACCCGCCCTCCTCCGCGATCAGAGCCGCCACGGCGTTCATCTTTTGCTCGTCGCGAGAAGCCAGGATAACCTTGCACCCCTGCCCCGCCAGCGCCACGGCGATACCTTTGCCAATCCCCTTACTGGCGCCAGTAACGACAGCTAATTTATTTATCAATGATTCCATTGCGTACTCCCTGGTTTATCGATATTACTGTCAACAGAATATCTCATTAATGAATCTGAGGGATAGTTAAGCATGAACATAGCCGAACTCGAAAAGCGTATTACCCGACTAGAAGATATCGAAGCAATTAAACAACTTAAGGCGCGTTATTGCGGCATCTGAGACGATACCCACAACCCCGATCGCATTACCTCAGTATTTGCCGAAGACGGTATCTGGGAAGGTGGTGATTTTGGTCAGGCAAAAGGTCACCAGGCTATTCAAAAATAGTTTAGCGGCTTTCGCGAGCAATTCAGCTTTTCGCAGCACAACATCGTCAATCCGATTATCAATATCGATGGGGAACGCGCTACTGGAAGCTGTAAATTCTCGGCCCCTGGACCTTTACTGAGAACAATAAAGAGATCTGGATGACCGTGAAATACGACGACGATTATGTAAAAACAAACAGTGAATGGGAATATCAGCAGTTACGGGTGGCAGTTCGAATGATCGCTGATCGATAGAACTATCAGAGGAACTTCCAGAGGCAGCGTGCTAGCTCCAATGGTCCCGCCCACCCAAAACTATGCTGTATAGTGTTGCAGCTTTCCACCGGATGCTCTGCTGTTGGAAACCTGGCCCACCAAAAATAATGACTAATTAAACCAGTACTATGACTACTCTTACCGACACGACTCTTGCCGACACGGTTACCGATCTACGCGCCGAAGGCGACGAGCTATACGAATTCCTCTCGACCTTGAAAGACGATGACTGGAGCTGTGAAACCACATTTAAACGCTGGACAATTAACGATGTCGTTGCGCATTTATATTTTGGCGACTATCTGGGTCTTACTTCCTACAAAAGTGGTGAAGCCTTTAAGACCTTTATGAAAAATGTTGCAGATTCCGGCCAATCCCTGGCAGAATTTACTCGACAGTGGCTTAAAGAAGAAAGCGGTCGCCCGCTACTCGAGCGCTGGCATAAGCAGTTTGTAGAAATGTGTAATTGCTTTGTTGATAGCGATCCGGATTTACGTCTGACCTGGGCGGGCCCAGACATGGGAATACGCATGTTCACTACCGCGCGACTCATGGAGACCTGGGCCCACGCCTGGGAAATCTACGATGTCCTGGGTGCCCAACGAGAGCACTCAGACCGGATTAAACACATCGCTACAATCGGGGTAAAAACCTTTGGCTGGACATTTAACAACCGAAAATTACCCGTCCCCGTCCCTCCCCCTCACGTGTGCTTACGCGCGCCTTCCGGAGAGCGGTGGGAATGGAATACCCCCCAGGCAGATAATTGCGTTGAGGGCGATGCGGTGGAGTTTTGTCAGGTGGTGACTCAGGTGCGAAATATAGCCGACACCGAGCTCACAGTTATCGGTGAACCAGCACAGCAGTGGATGAGTATCGCTCAGTGCTTTGCCGGGCCACCGGAAGCGCCTCCGAAACCAGGAAGCCGAATTCGGAAAAAATAATTTGGCTCTGAAATTCCTTAGTTTATTCCCGAAACAATACGCCCATTCTCCAACCAATCAGCCAAACCAGGATCCAGTTTCTCTGCCATCACTTGCTGATAAAGTGCTACTTGTTCTGCACCGAGAAGCTCCTGCCACTGGCCATTAGTACCGCTTTTAAAAAATTGGCTGGCGTCTTTCCACACATCACTGGTCACCTGAGGTGCTAATTGATCCGCCTTATTTTTCATACTCTCGAAAGATGCTGCAGCAACAAGCTCCGGCCATAGCGAATCGGGCACCTCAATATCGAGAAACCCAGCAATCCGTTTCATCTCCCCTTCGAGATCGGATTTTAAGTCGCTGTAGTGGAGCATTAAGATATTAGGCAGATGCCTGAATTCCCAAAATGATTTCACGTAGCCCAGAACATCAGCATGGGCCGCATGCCCCGGATCAGTGCTACAGCTCGAAGCGATCCATGCGCTAAACCACTCACTCAGGTCTTCCGGAGCAGGTTGCGGGGGCTCCCTCTCCTCAGTGGCATACTTTTTACATAGCTCAAAGATCTCTGGCGTCATATTCTCCATATGATGCTTGAGGGACACAAATGCATCCCGTGGATCACGTCCCACACATATGTACTTTGTACTCTCAAAGTACGGTAACCCGTCGAGGGGCGTATGAGTTTTAATAAAGCGTCTGTGAGACTGTTCCTTTAACTGATTAAGTACATCTTCGGTAGAAACGGTTAGCACGTCTAGCCAGGGCGAATGCTCCGTAAGAGCTTTATCGAACTCCGTTTTTTGAAAAATAAGCAGCGCGCAAATCATCTGCGTCCAGGTAGTACCGCATTTTGCGGGCGTGCAAATGACAATATCACCCTCCCGCGCCTGGAAATTATTCCACCGGGAACTTTCCATCATAAATTCGTTGTAAATTTTGTTACGTACCGGTTTTTTTAGCGAATCCATCATTCAGACCCTTCTTATATTTATCGCTTGTTATCGCTCTGCTTAAAAACAGACTGAGAAAGCGAGTGTTACTCAATTATGTCAGATAAAACATGTTGTATAAAAAAAGCACCGTTATCTATTAAATAACGGTGCTTAACAGGTGTTAACTAAACAGCTTGAAGTAGCTTAGCTGGCCAAAGAAAAACCCTTATAACCATTAGCTACGACTTCTTCACATTCTTCTCTGTAAGTTTTAGTCCCCGCCAGGTAGGGCATAAAACCCTGTGGTTTACCCTCAATATTGGAACCGAGATACCATGAATTACAGGTTGGTGCCGTCATCATGGAGCCTTTTGCAGCATCATTGACATGCTCCACCCAGGCATCCTGGGCAGCTAATTCCGGCTCGATTGTTTTAATATTATTTTCCCGCAGGTAAGCGATACAGTTATCGATCCACTCCACGTGCTGCTCGAT
>JAUUYV010000098.1 GCA_030590275.1 Porticoccaceae bacterium | reverse complement strand
TTAATCCGGCGAGCGCGCCGTATTGAGCGCCGCTATATTCAGCCTTTAGCTCATTAGCCGCCGTACTGACTGAAGCTAACTGTTCTTCAGTTAATTCTTCCGTCGCAATACTCGCCAAAGGCTCCATCATTTGTAGATATACCAATGACCCAGCTGCCGCTTTCTCCCCCCGAGAACCTTGCCATTGTTGCCAGGCAAACCAGCCTCCTAAGCCCAACACCACAGCAAGAAAAATAGGCAGGCCGTTCTCTTTCCACCAACGTTTAAACGCTTCGAGTTCTTCGTCATTCGCGATATGATCTGCCATATCTTTCCTTAAAGTTACTATTTAGCTAAATATGCGCGCACCTGAGCCACTTTATCAAGGCCCAGTTCAATACACATTTTGGAGTATTTTCTTTACTTACAGCCACCGACCTCGCACTAAGCCACTTCAAACTCCCGCAGCAATAATTCAATAGCCGCCGGAACACTTAAAGTTTGTTGCTCAATTTTGCGGCGTAAATACTTGACCGTGACCTGCCCAGTCTTTGCTTCATCTTCACCTACTATTAGTGCAATTTTAGCACCGCTTTTATCAGCCTTTTTCATCTGGCTTTTAAAACTGCCACCACCACAGTGATTTTGCACACGCAAGCCGCTACACGCCGTGCGTAACTTTTCACTTAATTCAAGAGCCGCAGAACCGATCTCACCGGCCGCCAACACATAGACGTCCAGTTGCCGGGCCACACTATCCGGTACCACATGAGCGGCGTCAAGGAGCAAGGCCAGACGCTCTACACCGATACCAAAGCCCACAGCCGGCGCTGGCTTGCCCCCGAGCTGCTCCACTAAACCATCGTAACGACCACCGGCACAGACAGTACCTTGAGCGCCCAGCTTATCGGTAACCCACTCGAAAACTGTTTTGCCGTAATAGTCGAGCCCACGCACCAAAAAAGGGTTTATCTTATACGGAATACCCGCCTGACCGAGCGTTTTACACAAGTGCTCAAAATGATCTCGAGAATCGGTGTCGAGATACTCCAATAAGGTAGGAGCGTTTTCCACAACAATACGAGTTTGCTCCGATTTACTGTCTAGAATCCGCAAAGGATTACTTTCAAGTCGGCGAATACTATCCTCGTCGAGGCGATCCCGGTGCTGCCCCAGATAGCTCACCAGCTCAGTCCGGTATTTTGACCGCGACGCACTGTTACCCAGGGAGTTTAACTGCAGCGTCACCTGCTCGCGAATGCCCAATTCACGCCAGAGTCGATCAGTCATCACCAGTAGCTCGGCATCGATGTCCGGACCATTCAGGCCAAAAACTTCCACACCGATTTGATGAAATTGCCGTAGGCGACCCTTTTGTGGCCGCTCGTAACGAAACATGGGGCCACGGTACCAGAGTCGCTGCACCTGATTATAAAGCAGACCATTCTCAATACAGGCTCGCACGCAACCCGCTGTACCCTCCGGCCGTAGAGTAATACTTTCATCGTTGCGATCGCCGAAGGTGTACATTTCCTTTTCGACAATATCAGTCACCTCGCCGATAGAACGGCGAAATAATTCTGTAGATTCCAGTATCGGAAACCGTATCTCTCGATATCCATAACCCTGCACTAATCGAGCCACGGTAGATTCGAGGTATTGCCAAAGGGGCGATTGCTCAGGCAGAAGGTCGTTCATCCCTCGCAGGGACTGGATAGCTTTCAAAGTGTTATGGTCTTGTGCTAATTAGATGGAATCGTTGAACAACAGGGAAGCCGTAAGCTCTCAGGCGCGAATTAGGCGCGAACGATAATATTCTCGTCTGCGAGATCATTATTAGAGTCTGGATCACTGATAGGAGCTGCGCCATTTTTACTCTGAACCTGATTACTTGATTTAGACTGAATTGTAGCGCGAATTTCACTTTCGAGCTGGTCAATGAGGTTTTCTTTTTCGAGCTTTCCCCTGGGGTTGCCATCAATATATAACAAATGCCGCGGACTTCCACCCGTTAAGCCCATATCTGCTGCTCTCGCCTCACCGGGCCCATTAACAATACAACCGATTATTGCGACGTCCAATGGTTCGCTGACATCCTCCAGGCGTTGCTCTAAAGCATTTACGGTTGCGATCACATCAAAATTTTGCCGCGAGCAGCTAGGGCAGGCTATAAAATTGACTCCCTTACTACGCAGCTTCAAACTTCTCAGCAGGTCCCAACCCACCTTCACTTCTTCCACCGGATCTGCGGCAAGGGATATGCGCAAGGTATCGCCTATGCCATCCATCAACAAAGCACCCAACCCAACCGAGGACTTAACAGTTCCAGAGCGCAGTGCCCCAGCCTCAGTAATGCCCAAATGAAGAGGATTATCAATTTGTGTCGCTATTTGTCGATAGGCAGCCACCGCCATAAACACATCGGAGGCCTTCAGGCTCAATTTAAAGTTGTGGAAATCAAGACGATCAAGAATGTCGACATGGCGTAGCGCGGACTCTACCAAGGCCTCTGGTGTGGGTTCACCGTATTTGACCTGCAAATCCTTTTCCAATGAACCTGCATTCACACCAATGCGAATAGGAATATTTAAATCGCGGGCCTTATCCACCACCGCTCGAACTCGGTCTTCCCTGCCAATATTACCGGGATTAATCCGCAGACAATCGACGCCCAGGTCGGCCACCCGCAGCGCTATTTTGTAATCAAAGTGGATATCGGCAATTAAGGGCACCGACACCTGACGGCGGATTTCACCGAAAGCCTCCGCAGCATCCAGAGTAGGCACGGACACCCGCACTAAATCAGCTCCAGCACGGTGAATAGCATTCACCTGGGCTACCGTTGCCACTATATCCATCGTCTCTGTGTTAGTCATACTCTGCACAGAAATGGGTGCGTCACCACCAACCGGCACATCGCCAACCATAATTTGGCGAGACCGCCTCCGCTCAATGGGGCTTACGCTATTAGTGGACATAACATTAAAGTAGGATAATTAAGCCTGTTATTAGAACAACAAACAGTGCGGCGAACACCACTAGTGGCTTTCCGTAACGAGGATACTTTTCACCTAGTACAGCTACCATAGGCTCCCCTGACTTATTCTCACCATCTTCGCGACGACACTGTGCAAATGCCTCCAGTATAGCGTCAACATCCAGGTTAACGAGAACGGCATAGCGGCGCAAATAACCACGAGTATAGACATCACCAGGTAACTCCTCGTAGTCATCCGCCTCAAGTATTTTCAACATACGCCTGGACAAACCCGTTTTAGTTGAGATCTCTTCCAGGCTAATACCCAAATCACTACGGGCCTTACGCAAAGCGATACCTGGCAGTGCTATATCAGGCAGTACCGCCAGCTCGGGTGCAAGCTCTATATCTACCGTCGTATCGTCATGATCTCCGATACGATCACTGGCACCGTGACTACTCATTATTGCCCAGCGACCTTCTGTTTAGGACGCTGCTCAAGCCACTCTTTATAGGCCAGAGCTTCCTTGGAATAGGGAAACAGGTTTTTCAATGCCATACCTTTACTGGACACGCCATCAACGTTATCAAACGCATCTTCTACGCGCACCGCCAACCAGAGACTACGAGCTGTGGGCTTTGCAAGATCGCTATATTGATCCAGATAGTGTTTAGCTTTTGGATACTCTTTTTCAGTATAGTAGTGCTCCGCCAAACTCAGGTAAGGTCCAGCCCTGCGCGGATCGATCCCAACCGCCCGGTTCCATGCAGCTACTGCCTCGTCTTTTTTACCAAGGCCAGACGCCACTGCTCCCAGAGTCAGGAACACCTGGGAACGCAAGGGATAATCCAGGTCTTGCGATGCTATCGTCAACTGCTCGTAGGCATCATCCAGGCGCCCTCGCTTAACCAGGAATACTGCATAGTTATTCCGACCTCGAGTAAACCCACGATCGTATTTAATCGCCTTTTTATAGCTTTTTTCCGCCAGATCGTATTCACGATTCAATTCAAATAACAGAGCCATACCACTGTGGGCACCCGGAGAACGCTTGTCGATGTCAAGTGCCTGGCGAAAACTACTGCGGGCCGACTCCCGTTCGCCCTTACGAAGATAGCTAGCGCCAAGTTCGGTGTAATTATCCACAGCAGCCTGACGACGTTTGCTATCCACGTTGCCGTTGCTCGATGTAGGCAAGCTTGTGGTGGTACAGGCAGTTACCAGCAAGCCCGCCACCACCATCAAACAAAGCAAACAAGTCCGTCCTGGACGACCAGGACCACTCCCAAACCACGAAAACAACTTATCTGTTCGCCTGTTAACCATGAATTATCCTGACCACCTGTTCATCCAACGATTCTTTGTTTTTCAGGGCCCCTTTACTACGATACCGTGCGCTACGCCGAGTACGATCATCAACAGCTCCAGCTAACTGACCACAGGCAGCCGCTATATCACCTCCACGCGTGGTCCGCACCGTTACAGTGTACCCGGCATCAACCAGTATTTCTTTGAACCGGTTCAGAACTCGGTTAGCTACTCGTTCATATTCTGAACCCGGAAAGGGATTAAATGGGATCAAGTTGATTTTACAGGGGGTATCAACCAACAAATCGGCCAATTCACGAGCGTGATTCGGCTGATCATTAATTTGATTAATCAGAGTATATTCGATTGTTATCTTGCGCCGCTGATCCGGTAGTTTTTCCAGATACCTCTTCGCAGCGGCCAGCAGGCTTGCAATAGGATATTTCTTATTTACCGGAACCAGAGTGTCTCTCAGTTCGTCATTGGGGGCATGCAAGGAGATCGCCAGGGACACATCAGTCACGTCGCCAAGTTTATCGAGCATTGGCACCACCCCCGCAGTACTTAGAGTTACCCGACGCTTCGACAGGCCGTAACCATTGTCGTCCATCATCAGGCTCATCGCCGCCACTACATTATCAAAATTTAGCAGGGGCTCCCCCATACCCATCATGACTATATTGGTAATCCGACGCTCCGATTGAGCACCGAAACCATCTAAGGCATCCACCGCTAGCCACACCTGGCCAATAATTTCCGCAGCAGTTAAATCTCGATTAAAACCTTGCTTGCCCGTGGCACAAAAACTACAGTCGAGTGCACAGCCAATTTGCGAAGATACACACAAAGTTCCCCGCTTACCTTCAGGAATATAGACCGTTTCAACACTACCGCCATTGCCTGTTTCCACCAACCATTTACACACACCGTCAGCGGCGTCTTCCTGGCGCACCACCTCTGGTGGTCTTATTTCAGCGATCTTGTGAAGTTTTTCTCGCAGTGGCCGAGACAAGTCCGTCATCTGGTCAAAGTCGACCACCCCGCGCTGATGTATCCACTTCGATACCTGCATGCCACGAAAACGCTTCTCGCCAGCGGCCAGAAAAAAGTCTTCCAGCTGTGTCGCCGTTAAGCCAAGAAGGTTAGTCTTATTCATAACAAAAATGCTACCGCTTCAATTGAGCAATTATGTGGGCTCTCCAGGCTCAGAGCATTTGGGTAGTCACGTCTCGATTCCGTACACATCACACATTAACGAAGACAAAGCTCGTCTTCTTTAAAAAAATAACTCACTTCGCGCTGCGCAGATTCTGGCGAATCAGACCCGTGCACCGCGTTGGCATCAATGGTATCGGCAAAATCCGCTCTTATCGTACCAGCTTCGGCCTCTTTAGGGTTTGTAGCACCCATCAAACTCCGGTTTTTTTCTATTGCATTATCGCCTTCAAGAACCTGCACCACGACCGGACCGGAGGTCATAAAATCCACCAGGTCTCTAAAAAATGGCTTGCCCTCGTGCTCAGCATAAAAACCTTCTGCTTGCGAACGTGGTAAACATAGCATTTTCGCAGCAATCACATTTAAACCCTCTTGTTCAAAACGACTGATAATCTTTCCGATTACATTTTTAGCAACAGCATCGGGTTTAATAATTGAAAGGGTACGTTCGATCGCCATATAACATTTCTCCAAAGGCAAGCCCAAATAAGGGTAAAAACAAGAGCGACACCCGTTCTCCAGGTCACATCCATTCGCTAACTAAATAGACGCAATTCTGGATTCAGGGATAGTTAGAAAGTAAGGGCCGGTACGTTCAACGTGCTGTCGCCGTTCCATGAACAGGACAAGCACAGCATCAGCCGGCGAGGGATTTTACTCTTATGACATCATCTGTACAACGAAACCCGCTCTCAGGGAGTTTTTAGCCCTTCAGGCTCCTGGCTGTCATCTGCAGGCCACCTTATGTCAGGCCGCCAGCAAGGCTTTAAATCGTTCCACGGGAACCGGCATGCTGAACAAGGCCCCCTGATACGTTTCACAGCCAACCTCACTCAAGACATCGAGAGCTCCCTGCTCTTCTACCCCCTCTGCAATAACATGCAGGCCATACTGTCTGGACACTGCCATAATTGCTTCCACTATGGCCCGGGAATCGGGATCACGATGAATATTGCTTATAAACTCACGATCAATTTTGAGCCGGTCGAAAGGTAAACGTTTTAGATAAATCATCGACGAGTAACCAACACCAAAATCGTCGACTGAGAACTGGGCACCCAGGGCTTTAATCGCCTCCATTGTTTTAATAGTATCGTCAACATCTTCTACAACCAGGTTCTCCGTAATCTCAAAATTAAGGTAACCGGGTTCGATGTCGTAACGGGCCAGACTGTCTTTAATCACTTCGATCAGCTTGGGATCCTTAAATTGACGTGGACTGACATTAATCCCCAGGCGCATATCGTCCCGCCATAGTCGATCATCAATAAAACCCCGTAAACTCTCACATGCCGCACGAATAACCCAGTGCCCCACATCCACAATCAATCCAGATGCTTCCAAAAGTGG
>JAUUYV010000174.1 GCA_030590275.1 Porticoccaceae bacterium | reverse complement strand
TCTACCCATTGCTGACCGGTGTTCGATATAGTTATCGAAATCGGTACGCTCGATGGGTGACGAATATATTGTCTTATTGACGGCCTCCAGGCGGACCCAATAGCTGACTTTATATTGCATTGATTACAGTATTTAGCTTAGCAAAAAGCAAGGTGATTGCTAGCGCTATTGTTTGTTATTAAGACGTGGTTCAAGGTTTTAGAACGCTTTATTATTAATCAGATAGCGCTGATATTTAATATCGTACCAGGCTAAGTAAGAGCTGAACTACTAAGAAATGTTATTCACAATTGATATTAATTAAAGACCTGGGTTTTCAGCTATATTTGATATCGCAATTAATAATTCAGAGCGGAAATCGAGGTGATTGTAATGTTGCTCTGGGAAGTTAGATATTAGCGTAGGCTGTTAGTGGAGATTGGTCGAGTTTGATCTCACCAGGTTTGGTGCAACTTCACTAGAGGCCTCATTTCTAATGCTGTAGACAATATACTGAATTCCTGGGGGTGGTTTAATTAGCTCGCATTGTATTTCAGGTGGTAGTCTTCCACCCTCTTGACTGCTTCTCGACGAAATTTCTCTGTGTAGTGGTAGTGCTTGTTTTTGTGCTTATTGCTCATTATAAGTGACCTCGTTAAGTGGTAATAAGGTGCCTGCTTTTTATGGGTAACTTGAGGTTCTAACGCCTAAGTGTGGGGTGAAATCTGCAGTATTTTGTCCCGCACCACGTACTTGTTATATGGCTTTTTGGCTTGAGTGCTTTTTTAATCGCCACATTACAAATGTATGGACATCTGTCCGGGTCTCATTTTTTATAACAGATTCAGCGGTAAAACTTAAACTACCGTAATCCCATCGTCCACATTCATTTGTTTGAGCGGTAAATGTAATTACTGTTAATAGTAAAAATAGTATTGGTTTACTTGAAAACCTCTGTTTTTCAACGATACTTCGCCAACTACTGCGCAATAAACCCGCCATCAATAGCTAGTTCTGCACCGGTGACGTATTTGGAATCATCGCTGGCCAGATAGAGTACGCCATTGGCAATATCAAGAGGCTCACCCAGATAACCAACGGGTGCCATATTTTCAAACAGGGGGCGCACTTGCTCGATGCCGCCGAGATCTTCCATACCTTGTTCCAGCATGGGTGTAAGAATAGGGCCCGGGTGGATGGAGTTGACGCGTACATTGTTTTTTCTTTGTGCACATTCCAATGCCATGGACTTGGTCATCAGGCGCACGGCGCCCTTGCTTGAGCTATAGGCTCCTGCGGCTGCAAAGCCGACAATCCCGGCTCCGGAAGAAATGTTCACAATGGCTCCGCCGCCGGTTTTTTCCATTTCGGGTATCACTGCTTTCATACCAAAAAATACGCCATCCACATTGATGGCATTCTGGCGACGAAACTCCTCAGTAGTAGTTTCCATCATTGGCTTGGCAATGAACAAAGCCGCGTTATTGTCGAGAATATCGAGGCGTCCGTAGCTATCCAGTGCGAGTTTGACGACAGCATCCCAGTCGGCTTCGCTGGAAACGTCGTGGAACATGGCGACAGCATTGCCTCCTGTGGCATTAATAAGTTCGGCAGTTTCTTTTGCTCCAGCTTCGTTAACATCTCCGACCACCACGCTGGCGCCTTCCTGCGCTAGTAAAACTGCGGTGGCTCTACCCATGCCGGCACGACCACCGCCGGTGATGATTGCGACTTTCCCTTCTACTCGTCCCATGATGTATTCCTCTGTTCTTATTGGTTTGTATTATTGGTGTGTGTTTTTAGTTTACGTTACGGATTTGAGTTATCGATGGTTACCCCGCGATTTTATACACCAGCCGTTTAAACTCATGGCTAAAGGGGTGCCAAAAGCCGTAGGCTCTTTGGGTAAATAGCAGGGCGGACACATTGGCTTTAGGTGAGATCCATGAGTGGGTGCCTGCCATGCCGCCCCAGTGGTATTCACCGATAGCGGTATCCGGTTCATCTTTGGCCGGCGAATTTTTGATGGCAAAACCTAAACCAAACACGGTGTTAGGCATGTCCCAGGTGGGCAGCTTAACTTTTATGCCGTCCGGTAACTGGTCGGTATGCATGAGTTCGACAGACTCGGAAGAAAGAATACGCTTTCCCTTCCATTCGCCATTATTAATTATCATTTGAATAAAAGTAGTGTAGTCGCCGATAGTGGTGACCAGCCCGCCACCACCGGAGTGAAAGTTTTTGGGTTCGAGAACGCTGCCAATCATCAGGTCTGGGCAAAGTTTTAGTCCCGGGGTCATGGGGTCGCGTAAGTCGATCGGTGAGTAATTAGTGGTGAGGCGTTGGTGCCTGGACTCGGGCACGTAAAAGTCGGTGTCCACCATCTCCAGGGGGTCGAATATCTTTTCTTTAAGGAAATCGATGAAGCTCTTGCCCGACCAGATCTCCACCAGGCGTGCCAGAATATCTATGCTGATACTGTATTGCCACTCATTGCCCGGTTGATACATCAGCGGCAGTTTGGCGAGTTTGTCGATCATTTCGGTGAGGGTGGATTCCAGCCCCATCATGCGCTGATCGACATAGGCCTTATCGACCGGGTTGTTTAAAAATAGCCCGTAGGCGAAACCGGCCGTGTGGGTAAACAGCTGACGAATGGTCGGTGGGTTTTGCAGGGCCTCGGTATCATCGAGTTCTTTCGAGCCTTTTTTGAGCACCTTCAGATCCTTGAACTGTGGGATGTATTTTTCTACCGGGTCATCCAGTTCAAAGGCGCCGTTTTCGTAGAGGATCATCGCCGCTGCCGAGGTGATGATTTTGGTGTTGGAGTAAGCGCGAAAAATCGCATCGTCGATCATCGGCGTTTTAGCTTCGATGTTCATGTAACCCCAGGTTTTAAAATCGACAATATCGGTGCCCTTTAATATCACCGCAGAGAGACAGCTGACTAAATTATTGTCCACGTATTTCTGCATGGCCTCGTGGATTTCACTAAAATCGTAGTTGGATGGAATGATTTCGAGCTTGTTGATGATTGTTCTCCCTCTATTTAATCGTTTGTTGTCTGCCGGGGTGATGGCGCGGCGCAGCTTTAGTCCACGCCAGGTTTGATCTTAAGTCGAGGCCGGATGATCTTGAAATAATCACACACGCTGCGTGTGATGCTTTATTATTTGTGGGTCGGAGACTAGATATTCCCGATGGCTTTGTCTAGCTCTGAGTTGTGGCGTAATCCCCTCCGCTTCATTTTTCTCATTATTGATACTTGCAGTAAGGAATTCTACATGGTGCTTGTTATGGTAAACAGGGTGCTTTTATGCCGTATTTTTTTGGTGCTGACAGCTTGTCTTGCCAGCGTTTCCGCTTTGGCTGACACCCTGACTTTGGCCAATGGCGATACGTTGACGGGTACGATTGTCGAACAAAATGAAGACGCTGTGGTGTTAGATCATCCCACTTTAGGCCGCCTGATCTTGCAGGTTGCTCAGCTCGCTCCCCCAGTGGAGGAGGAGCTTTTGGCTATGGCAGAGGAGCCGCTGGTTAAGAAGGAAACTCGGATAGAAGCGGGCACTAACGGGGCTCGCGGTAATAGCCATAACAGCGAATATCACCTGGGTCTGGATTATCGTCGGGAGGATCCGGAGGAGCGCCGCCATTTTCATACCGCTCACCACAAAAAGAGTACCGATGGTGATACCGAGGAGAACGACTTTTACGCGGAACTCACTGAAGACTGGTTGATTCCTGATTCCCCCTGGTTTGACTTTGCCAGAGGGCGCTACGACTGGGACGATTTTGAGGACTGGGAAAGCCGCGTGAGCTTATCCGGTGGTTTGGGCTACCAGTTTTATGACAGTAAAACCTTTGATCTGGCTGGCCGTTTTGGTGTGGGGGCAAGCCAGACCTATGGCGGCAATGATGACAAGCTCGAGCCGGAAGGTTTGCTGGGCCTGGACGGTCGTTGGCAGTTGAACGGATCCCAGAGCCTGGAGTTTGAGACCACTTTCTACCCTAGCCTTGAAGATGTTGGTGAGTTTCGCAACATATCAACTCTGGGCTGGTTACTCGATATTGATCGAGATAGTGGCTTGCGTCTGAAGCTTGGGATCATTAATGAGCATGAATCGGATCCCGAGGGTGATAGCAAAAGCAATGATTTTAAATATGATTTGTCGTTACAGTGGTTGTTGTAAGCGCGGCTTAGTGATTCGTCAGGGTGGTTTTGGTTCAAGGAGGCTCCGATCAAGTCCAATTGTTTTCTGCTGGCTAAAACGGCCCCTAGTTTCCCCGAAGTTCGTTGTATTAGAATCACTAATGCCCCTCACTTCGTGAAAATCAAGAACCCTTTTTTCTCAGCCTAATTCTAATCGACTTAATCGGGTCCTCCTTAAGCTTTTTTGTTTGTACTGGCTTTTTGCGGCTGCAAAAGATAAGGCAAATATAAGGGGACACAATACTTAACTATTGCCGCCCTTCTTAGGCCCGGGCTTTTTCTTTTTCAAGCTTCGCTGTAACAGGTGCTCTGCTTTTTCAATGAAACGCTCTTTACTCAGGGGTCGCCCGGTTCGTTCGTGTTGTTCAAACTCGATACCTGTATTCAGTTGAGCGTCTTTTAAGTAGGCTTTCCAGTCACCAGCTAAGGCGAGCAGTTTCTCAGGTTGTATGATCCCCAGATCATCTTTGCCCGCCAGATGGGCATGCACACTACTCCAGCGATAGTCCCAGGCATTTTTGACCATGCCGGCTTTCACCGGATTTAACTCAACATAGGCGACAGCTTTTAATAGCCAGCTTTTATCCATTGGGTAAGAGGCAAACCGGCCTTGCCAGAGGTAACCTGTCCAGTTCTCTCGCACGTTGATCATTCGGGTATATCGACGATGGACTTCACCAATCGCCTTGCTCAGGTTCGATTTCTTTTTTGGCTTGACGATGAGATGTACATGATTCGTCATTAAACAATAGGCCCAGATTTCGATACTTTCATAGGCACACCACTCCTTTAATAGCTCGAGGTAGTGCTCATAATCGCTATCGTTGAAAAATGCATCTTGACGCCGGTTACCCCGCTGGGTGATATGATGCGGATATCCGGGCAGGATCACTCTTGCTAATCTAGCGATAGTTGGAGAGTAGCATAATCAAGTATTGTGTCCCCTTATTTTTTCAAACGTTAT
>JAUUYV010000127.1 GCA_030590275.1 Porticoccaceae bacterium | reverse complement strand
TCGGCAAAAAACATTTCGGAGGTATCTGCGGCTTTTTGACCAATTTTATCGAGATTTCGACCCCGCTCAAACCCGGCCCGATCGGTTTCGACAAGGATAAGGCTCATTCCTTTCGCGCCCTTTTCCGGATCTGTCTTACATATCACAATCACAAAGTCGCAGTGCTGACCATTGGTAATAAAGGTTTTTTGCCCATTGATAATATATTCATCACCATCGCGTACCGCTGTAGCCCGTGTTCCCTGCAAATCACTACCCGCGCCTGGCTCAGTCATTGCAATGGCAGAAATCACCTTACCCTCCACCATGCCCGGCAACCACTTTTGCTTGAGTTCTTCACTGGCGTGATGAAGCACGTAGTAGGCGGTAATGTCAGATTGCAGAGCAAAGCCCAGGCTACCGCCACCAATGGCATACCCAATTTCTTCCGAGGAGATCATGTTGTAGTAAAAATCGCCGCCAGGGCCGCCATACTGCTCCGGGATACCGCAGCACAACAGGCCATTTCGCCCTGCTTTAAGCCAAAGTTCACGGGGAATAAGACCCTCGTTTTCCCATTGCTCGATATTGGGTTCGAGCTCTTCTCGATAAAAACGGCGGGCATTATCGCGAAACAATTCGTGGTCTGAGCTGTAGACAGACCGATTTGTCATCGGCATGGATTGATCTCAACTGTGTTTAATGTAACGTTAACTAGACTTTCTTACTTGCAAGGTCTTGCCACCGAAAGGCCGTTTCCAAGTAAGCCAGAAAACGGGGCGAGAGATTGTAACCCAAATTATGGCGCACTTCCCACTCCAGGCTAAGCAATCAACTTAATGGGTATGGGCACCCGGATTCTGACAAAGAGCTAGCCTGGAACACAGAAAAACCGCTATTGATAGCGGTTTTTCGAAACCTTAAACCCAGCCTGATGAGTCTAGCGTAGAGGCACTTTAAGTGCCTCCTTCAGTGCCCTCCTTGATTGTCAGCCCCTGCAATTACTCACTTTTACTCACTACGCGGCTGAAAAAACGGCAATTGTCCGCCCTCTTTCAAGGGTTCAAAAACGACCTCCATAGGCAAACCAATGCTTAGGTCCTTGTGGTCCATGCCCTTTAGACCCGCCGTCATCCGCACGCCCTCTTCCATTTCTACAACAAGCACTGCATAGGGAAATGCTGTCTCAAATTCCGGCGACATGGGCATCTGGCACACTGTCCAGGTATACAATTCGCCACGTCCGTTAGATTGTCGCCAACCCCATTTTTCCGAGCCACAGTTAGCACACATAAAACGGGGAATATGGCGCCAGGTTTCACATTCTAGACAACATTGAAAGCACAGGATGCCATTGGCACAGTGCTCCCAAAACTCCTCATCCAGGTAGTGATTGGGTTTGGGTGCCGGGTTTGGAATAAAATCTGTCATGCTTATCTCCTTAAAATCACCAGACTGCCATCACCAAAGTCGCCCCAACCAGTGACCACCCCAAGCTCGGCATCTTTCACCTGTACTTCGCCCGCATCGCCGCGCAACTGCTGAGTGGCCTCCACCACATGGTTCAAACCCCACACATGGGCCTGAGACAGCAAACCACCATGAGTATTCAGGGGGTACTTACCACCCATTTCGATGTTGCCGTCTTTGACAAACTCTTCCACCCCGCCCTGTTCACACATGCCGAGAGCTTCAAGCTGCAACAGCACCACATAGGTAAAGCAATCGTAGATCTTCAGAAAATCCATATCGGTGGGTTTAACACCCGCCATGGCAAAGGCCTTGGGCGCAGAATTGTGTAAACCGATGCGAAACATATCAGGGCGGTTCGCAATATCGTCAGCCGGATAAGGGTGACCCTCTGCCGCAGCCATAATATAGGCCGGTCGATGACGCAAATCCTTAGCCTGATCCGCACCACTCAGAATCACCGCACAGGCACCATCGGTTTCGAGGCAACAATCAAATAAACGGAAGGGTTCGGAGATCATCCGCGAATTTAAATAGGCGTCCAAATCCATCGGCTGGCCTTTAGTAATTGCGCGATCATTAAACTGGGCATGTTTACGGCAGGCCATCGCAACCGCCGCGGTCGCCTTATCGCTAATACCAAAGGTTTCCTTATGGCGGGTGGCGATCCAGGCATACATTTGTACCGGAGACGCCGCGCCATAAGGGGCATAATAATTTCGGAGGGTACGCTCCAGGGCGGGGATAGAAATTGTCTCACGATGCTTAATACCGGGCTTCGGGCGCAGCGCTGAAAAACCATTCCAGCCGGCCATCACTACAACATTTTTAGCAACACCCGCCGCAATGGCCATTGCGGCGCTCTGCAAAGCAGTCACCGGACTAGCACCACCCATGCTCACTGTTACCGAATAACGGATATCACGAATACCCAGGTTTGCAGCCACCTCTTCGGCGGTAATAAGGACCGGCGGTAAAACAATGCCATCGATATCGTGAGGGGAAAGACCAGAATCAGCAATGGCCGCCCGAGTCGCCTCGAGCATTAATTCGGCGGAAGGTTTACCCGATCCTCTCACATACTCGGTATCACCAACCCCGACGATCGCAGCCTTATCCCGAAAGTCTATGCCTTGCACTGTCATAGTTACTCCTTGAAATCCACTCACTTTGCTCGAAACAAATCCGCCAGATATGTATCGGACTCAGGGAAGCCCAGATGTAAATAATCTGACTCCACAATAGGCGCGTCATCAGACCACAATCACTATTTTGGGTCAATTTATCAGCGTTAACTGAGAAGGCGTAAAAGAACGCCATAGAAAATGGCGTAACGGGACGTGGATGGATAGCAGAGCACATCAGGCTAAATTAATGTTACAGGCGCCCCACCTACACTTTTAAGAAAAGACCTCGATTAAAGCATTCGATAACCGAGACACTTTCAAGATCGATTGTTGGGCTTTTCAAGCACCTTAAACTATTGTATCCGGCCAATCGCACGCCCCCAACACTGACATACGGACCCCCTGGCGCCTTGCCCGTTACACGTTCCTTGCGAAGTGACGCAGACAGTTCCCTGCCCCTTACTATTGCCATCAGGACTCGCGGGATTAGTACACTCTTTTTGAATTTCGCTTTCATCATATCCGCCGCCGTCATAAAGCCGATAAACTCTTGCCAAACTGCACGTTCCAACCTCCAGCACCTGCGTTTCACATGCTTGCCTGACATCGCTTAGCGATTTTCCTTCATCAGCCATACTTATGATTCCACTGATATCACAGGCCGACCACGCTCCGCTGCTTATCGAGAGTCCAAACAATATCGCGAATAAACTTAAATAAAAAGAACGCAAATTAGACATAATCGCCACTCCTCTGACCTTAAAACCACCTTTAATTTTCTTAGTCTGCTTACTTTGACTAAAAGCCGCAAGCACTAAAGCACTGTAGGACTAAAAGCCCTACTTACACAAGCCCTATGTATGTTCTCACATCGCAACAGCTAAAACTGCCCCTCGACCATGGCGAAGCAACTCACCGGGGTTTTAACCGGTACACACGGCATCGGTTTAATCTTCCACCGGTGTTTCAGGAGGCGCCTTCCATTCAAAAGGTGCTTTCAGGCCTGCATTATCTCGGTATTTGAGCTGCATACCTTGCAGGAAATTTCGCAAAATTTGATCCTGGCAAACCCGGTAATGCTTGTGCCCTGGTTTACGGAAAAAGGCACTTAGTTCATGCTTGCTCATCACGAAACCAGCTAGCTTCATAATAGTCAGTACATCTTCGGCTTTCAGGTTTAGCGCAATTTTTAACTTCATGAAAATAATATTGTTGCTTAAACGTTTTTCTGGCTCAGGAGCTGGCCCCTCTTTTTTTCCTCGTTTATCATTGATCAGTCCATTTAGAAAAATCGCGAGCTCAGCATCACTGCATTCCTGAAAAACAGGATCGTCATCTTTCTTTAACCAGTTGCTGATCTCTTCCCGCGTTACCACATGATCAGCCAGACCAAATAGCGCGATCATTTTTTTATCATTAAAGTCAAAAATATAGCGGACACGCCGTAAAACATCGTTATTAATCAATTTCGCACCTTAATTTAGTTTTTACTATCTTTGTCAAGCAGACGGATACCGTCTTTCTGGATATTAATGATCCGCTGCTTATACAGACCCCCAATAGCTTTTTTAAAAGCACCTTTACTCATGCCAAACAATTCTGAAATCAATGCGGGGGAGGATTTATCGTGCACTGGCGCAAAGCCATTTTGTTCTTTTAGATAGGCGAGAATAATATTCGCGTACTTATCGCGTACTTCCTGTCCGCCTTGTAGACTTAAATCGATTTTCCCATCGGGCCGAACGTTCTTGATATAAGCTTTAATGTATTGACCGAAACTCAGTCGCTCATGGACCTCGTTTTTATATAGCACACCCCAGTGACTGTGATCAATAATAGCTTTGTAACCCAGATCGGTGCTGTTAGCGATAATAAGCTCTACCGACTGTTGCGGTTTAAAGTTATGTGGCTTTTCATCATCGAGAAAATGATCGATTTTAGAAGAGGCTGTAATTCGACCGTCAATTCGATCAAGGTATAAATACACCAAATACGAATGCCCGACTTCCATAGGCCTATGCTGCTCGGCGAAGGGTACTAATACGTCTTTATCGAGACCCCAATCCAGGAAGGCGCCCACGGGCGTAGTATCCACAACTTTTAGATAGGCAAATTGTCCAACGCGGGCCTTCGGTTTTTGTGTCGTTGCCACTGGCCGATCTTCAGAATCGAGATAAAGAAACACCTCGACAAAATCACCTTCGGACAGATCCTGTGGCGCATGTTTGCGAGGCAACAGGACATCACCTAAATCTTCAGCATCCAGATAAAAACCAAACTCTACAGTCTTTACCACTTCTAGCTGGTAAACCTTGCCAATACCAATCATTTTTTCTTTCTACCGTCTCCGCCACCAGGGTTGCCGCTATTTATTTACCTTTAAGTACCTTTGCTGCCCAGCCTTTTTCCAGAGGCACCATGTAATACATGGTTACGTCGCGGGAAAGGAACTTCCAGTCATCGCCAAATTTTCTGTATTCGTCGTCGTAATAACCAGCGCCGATAATGCTTTTACCATCGCTGATACCACGAATTTCCACATAGCAGGTTCCAGACGCTTTATCGGGGCCTTCCAGGTTTACTACGTGGTTATGGATAAACGGTCGTGGCGCCAGCTCGCCAAGCGCTTGCTCATACATTTTGATCAAATTTGCCTTGCCTTTGGTAGCAGGTATAGTGCCGTCATCAATGGCAATGGATCCATCTTCGGTGAACAAATCCACCATCGCCCCGACGTCGCTTTTCCACACATAATGACAATATAGTATAGGTAAATCGCGAATAGATTCTCGGTCGAGCATTTCCTGTATTAGCGTATCAGTTGATTTTCCCATTATTATTCTCCGATTGATGGTTTGGTCATTCCCCTGCTTTTTACTATAGCCCCGTTCGCGAGAACTCACAAAACAGCAAGCTGCGATTATAAAGACAAATGAGGTATAGACATTTCATCATTGTTTACCATTGTCAGCTCTCACCATTGATACAATGGCCTGGTTTCTCATCGGCATAACCACGGGTGAACCCGTACAATCATGGTCGATCTGCGTCATTGATATCTAAAAACAGGCTAGTCCTCCGTACTGCTCAAGGCATTCTCACCAAAAGGTAATACAAATGAAGTTAGAAGGTGTAAAAGTTCTCGATTTATCGCTGTTCCTGCCTGGCCCAGCACTCACCCAGATGATGGCCGACCACGGTGCCGAGGTAATCAAGCTCGAGCCCATCAATGGTGGAGAACCGAACCGGGAAATTGGCCCCAAAAGAGATGGCATGACAGTATATTTCGCCAATACTCATCGGGGAAAGAAAAGTGTCCAGCTTAACCTGAAAACTGAAGAAGGACGAGAAATGGCCCTACGTCTGGCCGAGCAGGCCGATGTGGTAATAGAAGCCTTCAG
>JAUUYV010000078.1 GCA_030590275.1 Porticoccaceae bacterium | reverse complement strand
TACAACGCCGCGATCTGGAATCCCCACCGTATTCACTTTGACCACGCTTATGCGACAGAAGAGGAAGGCTATCCCGGAATTGTTCTCGATGGCCCCTTGCAAGGTGACTGGATCAGTCAGGTAGTGACCGACTGGGTTGGCGAAGATGCCGCACTGGTTTCCTTTGGTTATGCCAATCGCCGCGCCGCCTTTTTGGGTGAAACCATGACCGCCGGTGGTGTGGTGGAAGAAAAAGATGACAGTAAAAAAGAAGTAAAAGTGAGTCTCTACTTAAAAAATGCCGAAGGTGATATCACCATACCTGGGGATGCAGTGGTTAAATTTTAAAAGCGAATGCCAACATTAATCCACCAATGGGTAAAAGACTGCCGGGCAGCTAACAACCCGAGAACTATCGCCCGCGTTAATTCCGGTTGGGTGGTTCTTGGGGTTTCTCAATTCCTGAGGGGGTATTGCCTGATCTTACCTGACCCGGTGGTGGATGATTTAAACCAGTTAAATGCAAGCCAGCGTAAAACTTTGCTCTACGAAATGTCTGTGGTGGGTGATGGCTTACTTGAAATTACCGGAGCCCTTCGAATTAACTACGAAATATTAGGCAACCTGGAGCCAGCTCTCCACGTTCATATGTTTCCGAGGTTTGATAGCGAAGCAGAAGAATTAAAAACTAAACCAGTCTGGTTTTATGATTGGGACGCCGCTCCCCAGTTTGATTCAGAGCGGGATAAGCAATTGATGAGTAAGTTGAATCAATATCTTAAAACGGCAGGTATTGTTGTCTAAATATTTTTGTTAGCGGTTCTTTGGATGCTCCGGAACTATGTCAGATTCGTCCGCTATAGCTTAGTGTCATCTCAGGCCTTGCTTTAACTCTACGTCCATAACTCCATGTTCATCACCTATTTATTTTAGTCCTGGTTCGGGGGCCGGCAGGAAGTGTTAAGAATCCGTCTGGCCATCGTCGCGCAACCACACATAGACCGCAGGTATCACTACCAGGGTAAGTACTGTTGAAGAGGCCAGGCCAAACATTAATGCTACTCCCATACCGTGCAACATGGAGTCAGGCAAAATAAAGGCGGAGCCTGCGATACCGGCAAGCGCGGTTAAGAAGATGGGCTTTGCGCGAATGGCAGCTGCTTCGAGAGCGGCTGTTCGCATGGGCGCACCTTCGCGTTTTTTCATATGGATAAATTCAATTAATAAAATAGAGTTACGGACCACAATACCGGACAGTGCGATCAGGCCGATTGTGGAAGGCATTGAGTAGGTTGCATCCATAATCCAGTGCCCGAGAATAATGCCTGAGAAGCTAAGGGGTACTGGGAGTAATACCGCGATGGGCGTTTTAAAACTACTGAAATGCCCGACCACCAAAACATAGATACCCAGTAGAGCGAAAAAGTAAGCGCTGCCGAGCTGAGTGAAGGTTTCCTGGGTAATATCCCACTCCCCCATCCATAGTACTGCTGGTTTGCTCTCATCTTCTGGTTGGCCAAAATAGCGTACTTCGGGCTGCAATCCTGGGGGCCAGTCCATCGCTTCGATATTTTTTTCGACTTCTTGCAGGGCATACATGGGCGCATCGTCGTGCTCGCCTCTGATACTCGCCATCACTATATCGGCGAAGCGGCCGTCGCGACGATAAATCGGATAGGAGCCCACCTCGGAAGTAACATTAACCACATCTCCCAGTTCCCGAATCTCTCCATTCCTGGTGGTGATAGGTGTCGAGAGGATTCGTTCGCCCAGGAACAATGATTCTTTCGGCTGACGTAGTACGATGGGTATGGGGTTGCGGCCATCGCCGCGATAGGACTGGCCTAGCTGTACACCCTGTAATAAAGCGCGGAGTGTGCCGTAAACAGTACCTTCATCTATCTGGTGAAATTCCAGGCTTTCCTGGTCAATAGCGACTCGCGTACGCGTTTGCGGATTACCCAGGGAAGTGTCGCTTTCAGCCAGAGCCGGGACCGCGTCAATGGCCTTTTGAACTTTACGCGTGGTGGCTCGTCGGGTTTCTGCATCGGGACCGTAGACTTCGGCGACTATGATGTAGGGTGCTGGTGGCCCCGGTGGTGATTCGACCAATTCTACTTTGGCATTTTCAGGCAGCTTAAGTGCTTTTAAACGTTGCCTTATCTCCATAGCAATCTCGTGGCTCTCCCGCTCGCGCTCCCACGTCGAGGAAAGCCTGATGCGTACCTCCCCCATCTCGGGCGCATTGCGCAGATAGTCCTGACGCACTAACCCAAAAAAGTTAAAGGGCCCTGCTACGCCAACATAAAGCTGGATGTTCTTAATTTCATCAATGTCGTCAATTAACCTGGTGGCCTCGACAAGCGTGCGCTCGGTCGCCTCCAGAGTTGAGCCTTCCGGTAGATCAAACTGTAATTGAATATCTTGTTTGTCATCAAAAGGCATAATTTTAAAGAGGACAAGTTTGTAGTAAGGCATCAAGAAGGTGAGGAAGGTGAGAAATACTACGGCAAAGACGGTGTACTTAGCTTTGCGCGGCGTGCTGAGCATGCCGCTCATGGTGGTACGAACAATGGCGCCAAAGAGCCCCCCCTGGGCCTTTTTAACATCGTTTTCGAGTGCCTCCTTTGGCGGCTTACTGTCTGTATCCGACTCTTGATTGCCGCTCGGATGGCGTAACTTCAGCATTGCCCAGGGTACGACAGTGAAAGCCAGCACCAATGAAAATAGCATTGCCGCACTGGAGGCTATTGGCATAGGCTCCAGAAATGACTTAATAAAGCCCTCAATAAAAAGCATGGGTAACATGGCCAGTACGACAGTAAAAGTAGCAATAATAGTGGGGTTACCGACTTCGGCGACGGCATCAATGGTCGCCTGATGCCAGCTGCGGCCAGCTAGCATTTTCCAGTGGCGGGAGATGTTTTCTATCACCACAATGGCGTCGTCGGCCAGGATGGCAATGGAAAAAATAATGCCATACATGGTGACGCGGTTGAGGGTGATATCGAACAGCCAGCAGGTAAAAAAGGTTAATAATATTGTTGACGGAATAACGAGGGCTACTACTATACCTTCTCGCCACCCTAGAAAGGCTCCCATAATAATAATGATAGCCAGGGTAGCCAAAATCAGATGGAGCATCATTTCGCGAGATTTGTGTCCGGCTGTTTCACCGTAATCCCGGGTCACTTCTACATTTATCTCGTCGGGTATTAACTTCCCGCGCACCAGTTCCAGACGCTTTAAAACATCCTGGCTAATGGAAACACCATTAGCCCCGTTACGTTTACCAATTGCCAGGCTGACTGCTGGTAGGCGTTCATAGGATTTGCCATCCTCAGCTACAGGTAGCATCTGCCATACGCGGTGTTCCCCGAGACTCGCTCCAATGACCACTTTGGCTACATCGCGTAAATAAACCGGTCGGCCGTCCATTGTGGTGATGACGAGTAAACCAATGTCGGTGGTGCCTTGCATGGTCTGACCGACAATGACAGGGCTTAACTGGTCGACGTTGTGTAAACTTCCAGCGGTAAATACCTGGTTGGCATTACGTACTTTTTCTACCACCTGATTGAGAGTAATGCCGTAAAGCGACAATAACTCGGGATCAGGTTCAACGCGCAATTCTTTTGGGTGGCCGCCGATGATATAGCTTAGGCCGACATTATCGACTTTAATGAGTTCATGTTTTAGCTCTTCTGTTAAATCATAGAGCATGTCAGAAGTCCATCTGCCCTCGTTACCGGGTAAGGGCGAAAGGGTAAGCACAACGACCGCAGCATCATCAATACTGCGCCCTATCACTATGGGTGGCGCCAGATCGGCGGGTACGCGGTGGCGGTTGGCATCAATCGCCTCGTTGACACGAGCAACGGCGGTGTCGTCGGCGAACCCGGTATCAAAGCGAACGGTAATGGCGATACCATCATCTCGTGTCGTCGAAAAGATATGTTCTACGTTGTCTATGCCTTTTAGAATATCTTCAAAAGGTTTAGTCACCAGCTCGATAATATCTTCTGCTCTTACCCCCGGTGTCGGAATAAAAATATCCACGAAAGGAACCGTTATTTGCGGATCTTCTTCCTGGGGCATGCTCGATAGCGCCATCGCCCCCAGTATTACAGAAACGATAAGGATGAGCGGTGTCAGTGGGGATTGAATAAAAGATTGGGCGATACGTCCCGCTATGCCGATTGCCACAATTACTTCCCTGTCCTGTTTGAGTAGAGCGTAAAGCTGAGTAATACCGACAACGACAATGTCGCTGAGTGACCACTATTTTTTATGTTGGCTAAAATGGCTGTCATGTATTATCTGCTCCGAAAACCTGGAATTTTATTTTTTGCCTAAGGAAAAACCGCGCTCAAATAGGACCAGTGCTTGGCCAATTCGATTGAGCTGATGTTCTTGGTCGGGAGTGTAAATTACCGTTGGCGAGGCGGATTCAGGTGATATACCGTATTCTGGGCGCGTGCTCAACCAACCATGAGTGTATTTTAAATAACGATTTTTTGTTTGTCCCGCTGGTTCTTTTGTCAGACTTTAAAAATAAATCAGCATCCTTTTAGCTAGTAATGAAACCTTTTGAGAGGGCCTCGCGCGCGGTCCCAAGTTTAGCGTATTAGTCTTGTAGGTTTGTATCGGTTAGGGGGTGCATAATGCCTAGAGCCATGGGGACTTGCAATTATTTTGCTGATTCCTGGCATTCGATGTGATGGTATTGTTGGGAGTCGAGATTAAGCAGACGGAGCTTCCCACCCCACACGCACCCGGTATCGAGCGGGAATAAGTTTTCTCCACAGTCCTGGCCCATGAGGGCAGCCCAGTGACCAAAAATAATGGGGGTCTTTCGGGCTTTGCGCTTGTCATAGTCGTACCAGGGTTTCATGCCCGATGGTGCCTGATCCGGTGAGGTTTTGGTAATCAGATCGAGCTGGCCCTGTGGGCCACAAAACCGCATACGGGTGAGCGCATTAATAATTGCGCGTTGACGCTCGTTGCCGGTGAGTGCTGGTTTCCAGTCGGGCTTGTCACCGTACATTATTTTCAATACGGGGAGGCTGTTTTTGCGGAGAGCAGTTTCCACTTCTGCGGCAAGAGCAAGCGCTTCACTGGCTGACCACAGGGGAGGGATGCCGGCGTGTACGACCAGGTAATCATCAATCTTTAATAGTAGCGGTTGTTGTGTTAACCAATGTAGAAGCTCGTCTCGATCCGGAGCGTTTAATATGTCGTCCAGGGTGTCTTTTGGTGTGGGGGAACGGATGCCAGCTCCGAGAGCCAATAAGTGGAGGTCGTGATTGCCCAGTACCATGTGAAAGCTGCCGCCGAGCTGTTTGACAAAGCGGAGTGTATCGAGGGAGCGGGGGCCTCGGTTAACCACATCACCCACAGATATCAGGCGATCGTGTTTCGGGTCAAAAGCGACTTTAGTTAATAATTGCTCCAGGGATTCCAGGCAGCCCTGGATATCACCGACGGCGTAGGTGGCCACAGATGTATTCCTTAGTGCACGGCACTCGGTATCGCGAGTAAAAATAAGGGGATGGGTACGTCGCAGCTGGTGCCGTCGTCATAGGTCATATGATAGCTGCCTTCCATGGTGCCAGTCTCGGTCTTTAATACCGCGCCACTAGTGTATTGGTAGGATTTTCCGGGGGCGATATGGGGTTGTTCACCAATAACACCCAGGCCTTTGACTTCCTGGCGTTCTTCTGTGGCGTCGGTAATGATCCAGTGACGGCTGATTAATTGCACGCTGCGATCACCATTGTTGGTAATGGTGATCTGGTAGGCAAACCCGAACTGTTGCTTGTTTGGCTGTGACTGTTGCGGCAGGTGTTGGGTTTTAACGTCAATATCAATATCATTTTGCATCATGGTAGAGAGTGTATCCGGTTGCTGAGTGCAACAAAATCATTAACGCTTAAGGTATCTGGTCGAACGGTGAGCGGCAAGCCAAGCTTGTCCATATGTTCTGTCGGCACCAGGGTTTTGAGGCAGTTCCGTAGTGTTTTTCGGCGCTGCTGGAAACTGGTGTTGACCACTGTTTCAAACAAGCGCTGATTATCTGCTACGAGTTTAATGCTTTTGTGGGGTGATAAACGTACCAGGGCAGAATTGACCTTAGGCGCGGGGCGAAAGGCTGTCGGTGGGACCACAAACAACGATTGTACCTTACAGTGGTATTGCACCATCACGCTGAGACGTCCGTAGGTTTTATTACCGGGGCTAGCCGCTAATCGGTCGACCACTTCTTTTTGCAACATAAAGTGCATGTCGTGCACAAGATCTCGAAAACTCAGGAGGTGGAACAGTAGGGGCGTAGATAAGTTATAGGGTAGATTACCCACTACCCGCAGGTTTTGATCTGAGCTGGCGAATGTCCGGTAATCGGTTTTTAAGGCATCGCCTTCAATGAGCTTGAATTCAGGGTAGTGCGCAAAGCGTGACTGCAGTTGAGTGGAAAGGTCACGGTCAATTTCGATAGCGGTGAGTCGGGAGTTGGCCGCGAGTAATTCCGCCGTGAGCGCGCCTTCGCCGGGACCAATTTCGATGACCTTTTGATCTGCTTTGGGAGCGATAGCAGCGACTATATTTTCTATAACCTGTTGATCACACAGAAAGTTTTGACCAAAGCGTTTTCGGGGCCGGTGGTTTTGAGTACTCAAGCTGCGCCACTCACTACGATTCTGCCTGGGAGATTTCAATAGCGTAGTTGAGGGCAGCACTTAAACTCCTGGTGTCGGCGTTGCCCGATGCAGCCAACTCCAGTGCCACACCGTGATCAACCGAGGTGCGAATAATGGGAAGGCCCAGTGTGATATTAACCGCATTGCCGAAGCCCATGTGTTTAAGTACCGGTAAACCCTGATCGTGGTACATGGCGAGTACCGCATCGGCATCTTTCAGGTGCTTCGGAGTGAACAGGCTGTCTGCGGGCAGGGGACCGATCAAATTTAGCCCCCTGCTGCGCAGGTTCTCTAGTACCGGCGTAATGACGTCGATTTCTTCGTGGCCGAGATGCCCACCTTCGCCAGCGTGGGGGTTTAGGCCACAAACCAGAATGCGCGGTGAGGAAATACGGAATTTGGTTTCCAGTTCCCTATGTAAGATACCCAGAGTTTCGGTCAAGGAGGCTTGAGTTATTGCTGATGGTACTTGCGCTAAAGGGAGGTGGGTGGTGGCAAGCGCTACGCGCAGCCCTTCGCATGCCAGCATCATGACCACCCGATGCGTAGCGGTGATCTCTGCGAGATATTCAGTGTGTCCGCTAAAAGCAATGCCGGCATCGTTAATGACCCCTTTATGGATGGGGCCAGTAATAAGTGCCGCGCACTGGGCATCGACACAGGCTTGAGTTGCCTGGGTGAGTGCCTGCAACACCGCCCGAGAGTTACCTGGATCAGGTTTACCCACGGTAACTTTTTTT
>JAUUYV010000255.1 GCA_030590275.1 Porticoccaceae bacterium | reverse complement strand
GTAGCGTGTAAGTATGATTTATTGATATTGACGGACGAAGGCGCCTTGATTGAACAGGTAGACCATGATTCCGGGTTGACAATTCCCCTGACAGCTCTTGGAGAGTATCAGGGCGAGGTAGTATTTAAAGCTGCTGGGCAGTTGTTGTACTTCCATCCGGATACACTGAAAACTGGGTTTTACCGGGATTTAAGCCATGGTGAGAGTGAGTCTTTAGTCAGCTGGTCACAGAGACAGCTAGTGGGAGATGAGTTACGTGATTTTCTGGCGCCCCTTGCGGTCAGTGAGCTTATTACCCTTGAAAGGCTGATGCTGGATATTCAAAGCGGCCGTATCGTCGGTAGCTGGGGGGTTTATTTAATGGATGTCATGGCGGTTTTATTCGTATTGTTGGCGATCTCCGGGGTGATCATGTGGCGACGCACAAGCAAGCAGGATTAATAGCTACTCGTTTTCATTAAAGACCTGGATGACAGGCTCACCGCCTGGTTCCACCGTTACATCAACCCGAATGGGTCGGCAGCATACAAAGCAGTCTTCTATGTAGCTTTGCTGATCGATCGAGCAGTCTACGAGCAATTCGATAATTTCTCCGCAGTAGGGGCAGGGGGTTTTAATGGAATCTATAAAATTCATTCTGCTTAATTAGACCTTTATGGCATCTTTGCTTGGCGGGTTTGTGGTTAATCATAGCCTCAGCTAAGAGTAAATTGATTGCTAGAGCACTTTCCGATTAAATAGCCGCCCCGAATTTTAAATAATACAAGCCTAGAATAGGAAGAGAAATATGGCAGAAGCATACATTGTTGGTGCACTGCGCACCGCCACGGGCCGTAATCGCGGTCGTTTAAGCAAAACTCATCCAGTCGATCTCGGTGCCATGCTGGTGGATGGTCTGGTGGATCAGGTGGGTGTGGATCCTGAACTTGTCGATGATTTGATTTTTGGTTGTGTCTCTCAATATGGCGCACAGGCTGGCAACGTTGCTCGCAATGTGGCGCTGTCGTCCAAATTGGGAGAATCAGTGCCTGGTGTTTCGGTAGATCGCCAATGTGGTTCAGCCCAGCAGGCCATTCATTTCGCAGCACAGGCGGTGATGTCGGGCACTCAGGATATTGTTATTGCCGGCGGTGTGGAATCCATGAGTCAGGTACCTATGTTCTCAAACATCGAGGACGCGGAGCAAAATGGGAGGGGTATGCCCAAGGGCGAGCGGCTCGAAGAAAAATACCCAGGTATCGAATTTAGCCAGTTTGCTGGCGCGGAAATGCTGGCGAAAAAATATGAGGTGAGTCGCGAGGAGCTGGATAACTTTGGTTATCAAAGTCATATGAGAGCGGCGGCCGCAACGGAGAGTGGTAGATTTCGTGAAGAAATCATGCCCATCGAGTTGACTCTTGAAGACGGTAGTCTGTTTGTTCATGAGGCCGACGAAGGTATCCGTTCTAACGCTAGTCTGGAAGCTATCGGTGAACTCGAACCATTAGCGCCTGGTGGTGTTATTACGGCAGGTAGCGCTAGCCAGATTAGCGATGGTGCAGCGGCCATTATGGTGGCAAACGAAGCGGCGGTAAAAAAATACGGACTTAAGCCCCGAGCACGTTTTCATGCGCTTTCGGTGGTCGGTTCCGACCCGGTGATTATGCTGGAAGGACCGATTCCTGCGACTCAAAAAGTGCTGGAGCGGGTAGGATTAACCATTGATGATATTGATTTGTACGAGGTTAATGAGGCTTTTGGTTCGGTACCTCTGGCCTGGGCAAAGGCGGTTGGTGCTGACCTGGAGAAGCTTAATGTTAACGGTGGCGCGCAGGCTAACGGTCACCCACTGGGTTGTACTGGCGCTAAGTTGATGACTACCTTGCTCAGTGAGCTCGAGCGTCGCAACGGCCGTTATGGTTTGCTGGCGATTTGCGAAGGTGGTGGTACGGCTAACGCAACCATTATCGAGCGCCTGGATAGTTAATCCTGCAAGTTAAGCAATAAAAAACCCGACACTGTTGTCGGGTTTTTTATTGCTTCGGGGAGTTTGTTTTTCCAGTCAAACCACTCTTTTAATCAGTCAAACCGTTCTCTTAAAAAGAGGCTCTATCAAGAGATCCGGGTCAAGGTATTTTGATCGGTGTGATGGAATAATTTGCTCTGACCCGCTATTTTTAGCTGAGTATCTTCGTGATAACTAAAGCTACCGTTATCGTGAATGGAAACTTTCACATGATAGCGTACCGTTTTAAACGCTTCGTCCAGAAAGGGGTTGGATAGTACGCCGAATACTTCGGATCCTACCTCGGCGCTCATTTCAAATTCTCGGTTAGTAGCAGTGGCTTTGCCTCCGGCATTTACCAGTACACCGCGTGGGACAATAAAACTGCGCATGACCAGCTCGCGTTCAGCGTCCCACAGCCAGTAGCCGACTTCCTCGTGAAAGGCCTCGTTTTCGCCAAGGGGCCAGGCGGTGGTGGTGTATTTCAGTCCGTAGAGTATCTGCTTGCGATTATCCACCGGGCCCACAGGCTCCAGTGTGAGGCGTTCCCGAAAGGGAGTTTCTTTCGGCCCCTGTTTTGAGGGAGCATAGTCCAGGCCCTTATCACCCTCCCAAATCCCTGCCAGCGGAGCCAGGGGGCCGAGTTCATCTAGTATATTTTCCACTATCGCTGCAGCCTTAATTTTCATAAGTGACTATGGGTGGGTAATGCACTGACTACCAAATGTTGGTAGTCAGGGGATATCGTTGATGTCTCCCGGTGGGCCCTCGTGGTGGGGGTGGGTTTCATGTGGAGTTTGCACCGGATCACCGGTGATGGGCACTGTGCGGGATAGAAAGTCAACCACAGCTCCAGAGAATACGTCGTTGCGATCACCGGCCACCATGTGACCTGCATCGGTAACATTCACGTATTCGGCGTGGCGGCACATTTTGAGAAACTCCTGTGCGCCTTCTTCGCTGAGTACATCGGAGAGACCACCGCGAACCAGTAAGGTAGGTAACTTTAGCGCTTTGGCGCAGGCCTCGAGACGATTCTTCCGGGCCTTAAGGTCGCGGCGTATTTGCATAAAGCGGGGGTCCCAGTGCCAGCGATACTTGCCATTGTCCGCCAGGCGAAGGTTTTTTCCGAGGCCTTTTAGATCTTTGGGTGCGGTGCGGTGGGGCTGGTAGTTACCAATTGCCTCGGCGACTTCTTCCAGGGAATCAAAACCCTCTGGCTTGTATGACATAAAGCCGGTGATCTTTTTTACCCCTTCACTTTCAATTTTGGGTGCAATATCCACCAATACCAGCGCGGTGGCGTCAATGCGATCCTCGCCCAGTGCCACCAGGCTGGTACCGCCCCCCATTGAAGCGCCGACTAAAACTGGACGTTTACCGCCCAGTGCCTTGATCACGCAAAGTAGGTCTTCGACCATAATGTCCTGACCGTATACGCCATCTTCTGACCAGTCTGAATCGCCGTGACCACGGGCATCGAGGGCCACCGCATGATAACCGGCTGCTCCTAGTACTTCTCCGGCACTTTTCCAGGCGTGACGTGTCTGGCCACCACCGTGCTGAAGTAGGATGAGCGGACCATTGGGGTCACCCCATGAATCTCCCGCTAGTTTTACACCACCGACTCCAGTCCAGTGGTGCATGGGATCGGGCGTGCCCGGAATACGTTTGCCTGCACTCATAACTTACTTCCCTCTATTTTGCAGATCTTTGTACACGGAGCGCGCGCGCGGGTCAAACCCTGTACTCGTTTTATCAGCGACTGCTTACCGAGTTAACTGGAAATCATGTTAGCTGGGCGACGCCAATATTTGTGGAGACTT
>JAUUYV010000091.1 GCA_030590275.1 Porticoccaceae bacterium | reverse complement strand
TGCTCACAGATAGCAATAGACTGGCCCGATTTAACCAGGCGTGCCAGGTAAGTTTCTGCGGCGTGGTAGGGAACCCCTGCCATCGGGATGGGTTCGCCCGCCGATTTACCCCGACTGGTGAGCGTGATATCCATCAGTTCAGCCGCGAGTTTTGCATCGTCAAAAAACAATTCGTAAAAGTCACCCATGCGGTAGAACAGTAATTCCTTTGGGTGATCTGCCTTAATGCGCAGGTATTGCTGCATCATTGGTGTGTGGGCAGAACTGGATGCCTGGCGCGCTGTCATTGGACCATCAATAGTTGGTAAGGAGCAGGGGATTTTAGAGGATAAATAGCCGACATAACACCGGGCTAGTGTGTTTCTGTTTTTTCCTAAAGTGCTATGCTTCTGTTAACAACAGCAATCTATGGCACCATTTTTTGAATCAACGATTAATTAGAAAATATCATCGCTGGCTGGGCTTTGTTGCTACTGCTCAGTTGCTTATCTGGACTAGCTCGGGCCTGTTTTTTGCGGTGGTCCCAATAGAGGATATCCGAGGAGTTCATCTGCTAGAGCCCCCCGCCGCTTTTCGACTAGGGCATGTCAAGTTGGTCCCACCTAACTCCCTGGTCAGGAAAAACAAGGAGCTCTCGATGGTGCGTGTGGACCAGGTTAAAATTAAGCAGCGCTTGAATACGCCTGTATATCTGGTTCAGGTCGAAGAAAACTGGTTGGTATTTAACGCTGAAACAGCGGAAAAACTAGCACCGCTAACGGAAACAGAAGCGCAATTGATAGCGGCTAACAATACTAACTTGTCGATTCGATCCATGGCCCTGGTAACGACAGTCGAACCCGGCAGTGAGTATCGAGATGGCGAGTTACCGGCATGGAAAATCGAACTGGAAGGTTCAGATCACGCTAACCTCTGGGTCGGTGCCAATAGTGGTCAGGTAAGAGCAGTCCGTACCACCAGGTGGCGAATCTACGATTTTTTATGGAGTCTGCACATCATGGATTATGTGGACAGGAATAATTTCAATTCCTGGTTACTGAGGGCTTTCGCCCTGCTTGGAGTGTTTACCATACTTTCCGGTATTGCCCTGTTTATAGTGTCCACACGACGGCGGAGACGGCCCTTACCTGTATCGAAAACGTAATCATTCATCACGGGGGATTATAAAATCCTGATCTTGCGGTGAAGAGCTTGCGATGAAAAAAAGTCTTAGCTCCTTTCGTTTCCAGGAGAAGCGAAAGGAGCTAAGGAAGTGGAGTAAAGGTGAGGTGCGGGAAAAAGCAATGTGAGGCTGAGCTCGTATACCTTATTCCTCTTCGAAGTCTCCCGAGTGGGGCGACAGTTCGCCAAACTCTCCGCCTGTGGGTAATGCGGGTTTGAAGTCCCGGTGACAAGCTTCACAGGTTTCAACTATGCCATCACCAACGGCCGATATTTTTTCCAGATCGCGAGCTTTAACGGCGACGACGGCAGTTGCGCCAAGGTCGCGTAGCTGATTTGACCATTTCTGCCAACTTTCGTTGCTGGTCCAGGTGCTATCCATGGGCCCAGTGCCAGGCACACTCAACAGTGCGCCACCAAGCTCTAATTGTACCGCGCGGCGCACCAGTTCACGCCACTCTTTGTCGGTTTCAGGATTATGCCAGGCGGCTACCCATAAAGGATCCGCAGCCTGATTAATCATAGCTACCATCACGGTATTTAGGCTGACGGGCAATTGCGACACTACCTGGGTAGCGGTTGGTTTGGCTTCCGGGGCTGGCGCTTTCTGTTCAGAGCAGGCGGTGGCCAGTATTAAACCGACACCCACCAGGATCAAGTGCTTGTTACAGGTTTGCTGAAACTTCTTCATGGCCGATGTTCCTTTTATGGTTTTTCTGTTCATCAGGTTTGGCACAATTAACGCCGTGGCCAAAACAAATCACCACTATGCGCAGCGCACTCAAACGCCTACACTGGAGATTCTAGGAGAATAAGTCCCTTGTTGTTTCCGAGAAACGATTTAGATCAATAAAAAGGCCGAAAGTTAAAACCTGTCGAGTGGGGAGTAAGAGATACAGATAGGCCCAGATAAGTGCTTGCTCGCGCTGTGTTCAAATAACGCTGTGAAACCTCCGAGTTAATTATTTGCTTGTCTTTATTTCTATTTGATTTGTTTCCAACTATCAATTGCCTCGTAATTATATCCCTGTTGGCTTCAGTTCCGTCTTACCATTGATAAAGCGATCCCAAAATACTTTGCTGTAAAAACTATCAATATCAGTTGATCTTTTGTCCAAGGATGTTGACGTTAATAACCCGAAAACTTTATAAACATAGTTTCTTACATTGTTAAAATAGATGACAGGTTCCATCCAGGTTATTGGCCCATCACCATCAGGAGGAATGTCATTATATACATGCAGCCCAGACTCTGATTTCTCATAGTGGACAATGATTTTGTGTCTTAGCCACTTTAATCTTTTTGTTTGGTGTTCTATATCCTCTTCAGTAATCTCTTCGTTAAATGAGATGTCGAGGCATTCAGTGTCTGTGTAATATGCTTTCAGTGAACCTAAGGCACAATGGCACCTTCTTAATTCCTTTAAAATCTATCGTACACTACCTGTTTTACTATCTTCGTCAAAGACGCACCCCCAGAGGTCAACAATAAGAATTCTAAACAGTTTAATAAGAAGAATACTTCCTCTTGTGATCACCTTTCCTCTGATCAAGCTGGGTGATGGTTGTAGAGATCGGCCTTATTCGTTTTTAATGACCTGGCCTGATATGCGCGGGGTGTTCTTGCTGGGATAGTTCGATAGGTGCTCGATGTTGTGATGCTCTTAATCCAATGATCACATATAGACAGCCAATAAAAGAACAACGAGTTACGATTGTAGGGGACGTGATCAAGAGAGCTGGGCTGTTAAGCTTGGAAAATAGGGCGTTAACGTCTGGGTGGAGAATTTCCCCTAAGCCGCTAAGCTAGGCTATTGTTAGAGCTGCTCTATCTAGCCCTGACGATAAATAAAGAAAGCCTGGGAGGTTTTAATGACTGTTAAACATATTCTAACCAATTGTAAGGTCCTGGATTTCACCCACGCGCTAGCCGGGCCTACGACTACCCGGCTAATGGCTGAGATGGGTGCGGATATTATAAAAGTAGAGCTAGCCCCCACCGGCGATATGGTGCGCGCGATGCCGTTTTTTAAAGATGGGCGCAGCGCTTATTTTGTGCAGCAAAACCGGGGTAAGAAAAGCCTCTGCCTCGATATCCGTAAGCCAGAGGCGGTGGATATTATCAAACAGCTGATTGCTCAAAGTGATGTATTGCTGGAGAACTATACCCCCGGGGTGATTGCTGACATGGGCTTTGGCTGGGAAGTGGCGAAAGAGCTGAATCCGGAGCTGATTTTCTGCTCGATCTCCGCTTTCGGACAGACTGGGCCGCTGGCCCATTTACCCGGCTTCGATTATATGGGCCAGGCTTACTCCGGGGTGACCAGCTTGATGGGAGAAGCCGACGATGCCCCAGTGATGCCAATGATTTCCATTGGCGACGTCAACACCGGCGTCCACGCACTGGCGGCAATTAATGGCGCTTTGTTTTATCGCTCTCAGGGCGGTGGTGGTCAGCATATCGACTGCTCTTTACTCGATAGCTATTTTCATTGCCACGACCTTAACGTGCAATTGTTTAGCAATACCGATGGAGAAGTTCAGCCAACCCGCAATGGTCGCCATCATCCGGCAGTAGCGCCAGATGGTATTTTCAAAGGGCGGGATTCCTGCATGTTTATTATTGCCTTCACGCCCAAGCATTGGGAGGCCCTGTGCAAAGTCATGGGGAGAGCGGAGTTAGCGGAGGATTCTCGTTACAGTACCTTTACTGTTCGGGTCGCCCGCGTGGATGTAATCTTTGAAATTATCGAGTCCTGGATTCTGTCCATGCCCAGTGACGATGCTGCCCGCGAAGCTTTGGAAGCGGCAGGCGTGCCCGTGGCCCCGGTGTTGACTCCAGGTGAAGCCATGCAACACCCCCACCTTATTGAGCGCGGCACAATACGAACGATTAGCGATCGGGGCCTGGGTGAGTTTCAGGTGCCGGGAATGCCCCTGCGCTTTTCGAAATGTTCTGAAACGCTGGACCTGGAAGCCCCCTATCTGGGTGAACACAACAGAGAAGTACTCAATGAACGACTGGCAATGACCGACGCCGATATACAGCGCCTGGAGGAAAATCAGGTACTACACGCCGAGGCTGTTCCCTCTTAATTCAGGCGCTCTTAAATTCAGGCCTTCTTAGCTGAAGGCCCATTTAATTCCAGCCCGCAACAAAACCGGGCTGTCGTAGCTCGCCGCCAGGCTTTGTCGTGAGAAGACGCTGTTTACGATCCGCCAGCGGAACCCGGCGCGTTAGCCTCCACCAACGCCTGCGAATTTGCCGACCAGTCAAAACCTTGCCGGATGCGCTCAAAGCGGCGTTCAACCGCTTTAATCATTCGTGGGTCGGTAAAAAGGTAGAACTGGTTTTCCAGGATGCCTTCGAGTACCAGTTTGCCTACTGTGTCGGGGTTAAGACCCTGTTCAAGTAATTGCTCTACATCACCGGCAACCACGGGTTTATCGCCGGAACTACCATATTCAGCGGGACGGTGTTTGGCAGCCTCGACGATATTGGTAGCGACTGCTCCGGGACACAGTACGGATACACCAATGCCTGTACCTTTCAATTCGCTATAGAGGACTTCGTTCATCACCACTACCGCGAATTTGCTGGCATTGTAGGGCGCCCAGCCGGAACCTGCGTTGATCAGACCGGCCATGGATGAGGTGGTCATAATGTGGCCTTCCTCGCCATGAGCTTTGATCTTGGGCAAGAAGGCGGAAATCCCATACTGAACTCCCAGCTGATTCACCGCAATCACCCAATCCCAATCTTGCTGAGAGAGTTCTTCGTAGGTGCCACCGACATTGATACCAGCGTTGTTGCACAGTACGTGCACTTTGCCGAAGCGTTTAACGGTCTCATCGGCGGCAGCAAAAACTTGATCGCGATGGGTTACGTCACAAATGATGGTGCCGACATCGACTCCCTTGTTTTTGAATTCTTCCTCAGCCTGAGCAAGGCGTTCCTGGTCCACATCGGCGAGCATGAGCTTCATGCCGGCATCGCCAAAGGCTCTCGCCATGCCCAGGCCCATACCACTGGCGCCGCCGGTAATAAAAGCTACTTTCCCCTCTACGTTTTCCATTGGATTCTCCTTATATAGAATAAATAGTGGTGGGATTATAGTGCCTGACGGTCTCGCCTGGCATTTGATGTAGCTGAAAGGGTTTTGTCCTATAAAAAACTGGCCCACTTATGCCATGATTAAGTGTGCAGAATAAAAAAGGAAAGCGGCGATGACTCAGAATAGTGCAAGGTCGGGAGTGGCGACATCGGGCGAGGTGCGAGATCTTATCGATTACCCCCTGGTGGATGCGGATTGTCACTACTACGAGCCGGATGACTGCTATACCCGCTATATGGAGCCGGCCTTTCGCGATGATGCCATTACTGTGGTGCGTGGTATTAGCAAGCACGCCCAGGTACATTTTCGCGGAAAGCGTATCAGCTTTTTCAGTGCTCCGCCCGGCGAGCACGCAGGTAAGCCGGGTTCCTATAAAGAATTTTATAAAAATGATAATCACAAAGGCGCTCATATACTCGCCGCCGATCCTATCTCCTGCTTTGATCTACCGGAATCCATGGACCGGGATGCACGCTTAAAGTGGCTCGACAAGCACAATGTTGAAGCCGGAATTTTTTTGCCTTCGCTGGGCGTGGGCGTCGAGATGGAGCTACGCGATGGCGGACCAGAAGCGGTGATGGCTAACCACCGAGCGTTCAACAAATGGATTGGCGACGATTGGGGCTGGGATTATCAAAACCGGATATTTAGCGCTGCTCAATTATCGCTGGTGGATTTAGAGCTGGCGATTAAAGAGTTGGAGCGAGTACTGAAAGAGGGCGCTCGCCTGGTGAATCTAATTTCTGGGCCGGTGTACGGACGTTCCCCCGCACATCCCCATTTCGACCCTTTTTGGGCACGGTGTGAGGAAGCCGGTGTCCCAGTGTCCTTTCATTTAGGTAATGCGGGTTTTGAGGAGCTAGTTTCTGCGGCCTGGGGTGAGAGCCCTCGCCCACCCCACCATCGGGTGACAGCTTTTCAGCATATGCTTGGCATGATGGAAAGGCCGGTGACCGATACACTGCCGGCGCTGATTATGCATAATCTATTTGGGCGCTTTCCCCGCTTGCGGGTGTTATCTATCGAAAATGGATCTTCCTGGGTTAAGCCCCTGCTCAAGCGGCTCGATAAAGCTGCCCGGGTAGCGGGGACGAACTTCACTTACGGGGCCCTGAGTGGTCGGCCCAGCGAAATATTCTTCGACCGTATCCGCATTTGCCCCTTTCCCGAAGATAACATTTCCGAACTGATCGACGACGTTGGTCCAGATGTTGCTGTATTTGGCTCTGACTGGCCTCACCCGGAAGGTTTGGTAGAACCGGTGGAATTCGCCGATGGTCTGGGCGGCCTGGACTATGGGCAAATCCGCAAGGTGATGCGTAGTAATACGGCCGAACTGTTAGGGCTGGCAAGCTGAAGTGGCGGATTGAAACGGAGCTTAATACCTTCGAGTGCAGCGCTTTCTTGATTAGATGAGAATCAGGACATAGCTGAAAAATGGAGCGATTCATGGGCAGGTTGGACAATAAGGTAGCGATTGTTACTGGCGCGGGCCGAGGTACCGGCAAAGTCGTAACAGCACTGGACGCGAGTATTCCTCTCAGGCGATCCAATGAGCCAGAAGACATCGCCGACCTTGCGGTATTCCTGGCGTCCGACGAAGCAAGAAATGTCACTGGCCAATCATGGAACGTCGACGGTGG